>JANXCK010000216.1 GCA_025060055.1 Fimbriimonadales bacterium
GCCTGTGGGCGGCATGCCCCCGCTGGAAGCGGAACTGGCACAGACGCTGCAAACTCTGCTGGAGCAAGGACACGACATCCCCATCGTGGAGCCTGTGGGCTTTCTGGTGGATATGGACAAGCCGTGGCACATCTGGGAGGCGAACGCCCGCTGGCTGGACTACGAGGCGAGCCGACTGGAGACCGACCGCATCGGCAAAGAGGCGCAGATTGACGACTCCGCCGAGATTCACGGCAAACTGGTGATTGAGGAAGGCGCGATGATTGGCAAGCGCGTGGTGATTCACGGCAACTGTTTCATCGGGCGCGAGGCGCGGCTGGTGAACGGCGCGATTCTGCAGGGACACACGGCTGTGGGGGCGCGCACGCGCATCAGCGACTACTGCCTGGTAGGCGGTACGACTGTGATAGGCAACGGCTGCATCGTGGGGCACGACGCCGAAATGGACGGCGTGATGCTGGACGGCAGCTTCCTGTTCCACTACTGCGAGATTATGGGCGTGGTGGGGCAGAGGGTAGATATTGGCGCAGCGACTGTGTGCGGCACGCTGCGCTTCGACGACGGCGACACCGTGCATACCGTGCGCGGCAGGCGCGAACGCCCTGACTTCGGCGCAAACGGCACCTATTTCGGCGACTTCAGCCGAACGGGCGTGAATGTGATTACCATGCCCGGCGTGAAAATCGGCGCGTACTCGTGCGTCGGCGCAGGAATCGTGGTGTATGAGGACATCCCCAGCCGCAAGCTTGTGCTACTCAAGCAAGAACTCATCTATCGCGACTGGGGACCAGAGCGGTATGGGTGGTGAATGCGACGCCTCGCGTTCGGATTGGTGATTTTGGCAATCGGGTTGCTCGCGCTGTTCAAGCCCGTGCATATTGACGACACAGTGGTTCTCCATGTGGCACAGAATATCCTGAAAGACCCGCTGCGCCCGTTTGCAGGCGAGTTCTTTTGGTTAGAGGAGCCGCAGCCGTTGGCAAGGGTCACCACGAACCCGCCGCTGGTGAGCTACTGGCTCGCGCCGTTTATTGCAGTCGGGGGCTATCGGGAATGGTGGCTGCATTTGGCGTTTGTGCCGTTTGTATGGCTCTTGGCGTGGGGGATGTATCGGCTCACGACGCGATTTCTGGGTCAGGAGTGGGCGTGGTGGGGTGTAGGCTGGGTACTACTCTCGCCTGCCGTGCTGCCAGGAATGAACCTGATGCGCGATGTGCCTGCGTTCGCGCTGTTCGTGAGTGGCTTGGCGTGCTGGGTGCAAGGGCTGGCGGACGGGAATCGGCGTTCTCTGGTGGCAGGCGCGCTGCTGGGCGGGCTGAGCGGCGTGGCGAAGTATACTGCGCTGCTCTGGATTCCGCTCGCGTTGCTTTACATGCTACAGCGACGCGCGTGGCGCCAACTGGGATGGCTTGCACTTGCACTGCTACCTATCACGCTCTGGTCTGCGATGAACCTGTGGGAGGACGGCATGATTCATCTGCTATATTTGTGGCAGGAGCGTCGTGGCAGCGCGCCGTGGACGGCGAAGTTCTTGCCCGCTGTGGTTGGCTTAGGGGCGAGCCTGCTGCTGGTGTGGGGCGTTTTGCCCCACTGGCGGAAAGCGCTGGGTGCAGGTTGGGCGTGGAAAACCGCGCTGATTGCCTGCGGCTGCGTCGGACTGGTGTCTGCCCATGCCACGCTGTTCGCAGGACGCCCGATTTACGGGCAGACACTGTTCTGGCTGGTGAGCGGCGGCGTGTTGCTGGGAGTGGCACTACTTGCGAATCCCGCTCATCTGTCTTCGCCCTCCTACGCCGTAGGAGAGGGGGAGAGTGACTCTCCGCTCCCACGCGGTGGGAGAGAGGTTGAGGGTGAGGGCGCACCTGCTTTCCTTCGCCTCTGGCTCCTGCTTGCGCTGCTGACCGCCGTCTGGGGTGTGCCGTTTCAGGCGATGCGCCATCTGCTTTACGCGCTGCCACCTCTCGTGCTGCTGCTACTGCCCCTTGCAGGCAAGCGTCCCCATCTGTTGCTGCTCCAAGGGAGCTTGAGCTTGCTGGCTCTCGCCGCCGATTTTGAGTATGCGCAGGTGTACCGAACGGCGGCGCGTTGGTTCGCCGAAACTTTCGAGGGCAAGCGCGTGTGGTATGTCGGCTCTTGGGGCTGGATGTTCTATGCAGAGCAGCAGGGCTTTCGAAAACTGCTGCCCAGTGGCGCGGGCGTGCAGGCAGGCGATATCATCCTTGTACCTCAGCGCGTCTACAAGGGCAAAATGCCCAGCAGCTGGGCAGAGAACGCTCTCCCCGCAGGGGCTTCTGTGGAGTTTTATGCCTTCACACCGTTGCGCACGATGGGCTTTGAAGGCGCCGCCTACTACGCGCTGATTCGCACCAACGCGCCGTTCCAGTTCAAACTCGCTCCCGAAGACCCTTTGGAGTCTATTCAGGCGTACACATGGAGTCCGTCCAGATGATATCAATCGCTGTTTCAAGTACCACGATACCCTCAACCCCATCCCCTCTCCCGCGACGCGGGAGAGGGGAGCCAGGTTCCCCCTCTCCCACCGCGTGGGAGAGGGGGCAAGGGGGTGAGGGCGGTACGGCGTCTGAAACGGCGATTGGTATAAGCCTGATTATCCCGTTGCATAACGAGTGTGCGAACCTGCCAGAGCTGATTCGGCAGTGCCGTTGTGTGCTGGACGCCACAGGGCACACTTGGGAGATGATTTTGGTGGACGACGGCAGCGACGACGGAAGCGCGGAATACCTGCTGACCATACAGGCGCAGGAGCCGCGCCTGAGGCTGCTTCGCCACTCGGAGAGACGAGGCAAGACGGCAGCGTATGCGACGGGCTTTGCTGCCGCCCGCGGCGCGTATTTGTTCACCATAGACGCCGATTTGCAGGAAGACCCCCACGCGCTCGTGCCGATGTTGCAGCGCTTGCAGTCGGGCGAGGCGTCGATGGTGGTCGGCTGGCGTCGGCGGCGGCGCGACACGCGGCTCAAGGTACTGGCATCGCGCCTGTTCAACGGCACACTCCGCTGGCTGTTCGGCTTGCCCCTGCACGACGCAAACTGCGGGTTCAAGGGCATGGAGCGCACGGTCGCGCACGCTCTGCTCCCGTGGCTGGAGCGCGATTTCCATCGCTATCTCCCGCTGATTGCCCATCGGCTGGGCTATCGCCTCACAGAAGTGGAAGTGGAACATCGCCCGCGCCAGCACGGTCGCTCGCACTATGGGCTGGAGCGCTGCGTCCACGCCGTCGTAGATTTATGGATACTCACGGCGCGACTGCGTCGGCGTTGAGCAAGCGGTTTCTGGGCGGAAGGGCTACCCCTTCTCCTCCAACACGCGATAGATGTCTTGAATCAGACGCTGCACCTCTGCGCGGTTCACGCCCGAATAGTAACCCCGTATGCGTCCCTGGCGGTCAATCAGCACCAGCTTGTCGCTATGCACGATTGGATGGCTCTCGTCGCCTGGCTCTGCCCCCAGTTTGAAAGTTTGGCGCGACAGTTCATACAGGGCTTTGCGCTCGCCCGTGAGGAAGTGCCATTTGCCCCGCTGCGCCTTGTGCTTGTCTGCCCACCGCTTGAGCGCGTCCACTGTATCGTTTTCGGGGTCAACGGTGAACCCTGCAATCAGTACCTCGCGGTTGTTCGCAAACTCAATCTGCACATCGATAGCGTTGCGGTTCATCACAGGGCAGATACTGGGGCAGGTCGTGAAGAAGAAGTAGGCGACCCACACTTTACCCTTGAAGGTGTCGCGCGTGACGGTCTCACCCCACTGGTTTTTGAAGGCGAAGTCGGCGTTCACCGCGCCCATCACGGGCAACGGCTCCTCCTGCTGCTTGAGCGCGCTTTGCCGCGCGTAGAGAGCGAACGCAAATGCCACCACCGCCAACACGAGCATGCCCCAAGCGAAAAACATCATCCAGCGCATCGTCGCCTCCCTACTTGATGAGCATCACGCCGAACAGCGCTGCCCAGAGGATGCCCAGAAAGTGCCAATAAATCGCGCCGAGTTCCACATACTGCGGGTTCGCCGTGCGCTGTACCTGCGCTTGGTAGAGCAGGTAGCCCGCGAAGACCAGCCCGCCCAGTAGGTGCAGACCGTGCAGCGCGCTGATTACGTAGAACATCCCGCTGAAGAAGTGGGTTGGTGCGCCTTGTAGTTGCCGCGCGATCTCGCCCCAGCTGCCCAGCTGCAACGCTAAAAACAGGGCGCCAAGCAAGAAGGTGAGCGCCATACCGCGCCAGACGCCTCGCGGGTTGTCCGCTCGGGCTGCATACAGCGCCATCTGGCAGGGTATGCTGCTCAGCAGAATAATCGCTGTGCTAACCCAGCTAAGTTTGGGCAGTTGGAAGGCGAGGTCAGGGCGAGCAGGTGTGAGCAGGTACAGCACGATAAGTGCGCCGAACATGGTGGTCAGCGCACCGAGAAAGATGTACAGCCCCAGCCGTGCCGATTGGAACCGATCGAACGGCGGCTCGCCAGCGCCGTCACCATCACCGCGGTAGCGCGGAGGCAGGTTTCCCTCCCCCGTGCCGCGTCCGTACACCTGCGGACGAGATTTAAGTTTTGCCATAGTCGTACCCCAAACTTAGAGACTACCCAAGCAGTCCCGCTGCACTGCGTCGGCGAGATGCCGAAGCCTCTGTGGCGCAGGCATTGTGCCCGTGCGCGTGGCACGGACAGTCTTGTCCGTGCCCTCGAAGCCCCCGTGGTACGGGCATCTTGCCCGTGCGTGTGGCACGGACAGTCTTGTCCGTGCCCTCGTCGGCGGGGACGCCGACGCGACGCTCGCTTGGACACGACTGTCCAAGCCACGCTCGTCGGCGCGGACGCCGACGCTACGAGAACCTGCGGGGCTGTCCGCGCTATAAGCTGATGATCATCCAGACCAGCAGCAACGGCAGGTACAGCACGGAACCAATAAGCACGCCGCGAGCGCCTTCGAGCGTGTTGGGCGTTTTGAGGAACCGCCACGCGGCGCGTACTGCCCACAGCCCCAGCATGAGCGCGCCCAGCAAGTAAAGCCAGCTGTAGGTGGTGAACGGCGCGAACATCAGGCTAATGCCCACCATCGCCAGCGTGTACCCAAACGCAAGCCGTGCCGTTGCCTCTGCCGTCGCGTCGGCATACGGCAGCATGCAGAAGCCTGCCTTCGCGTACTCTTCGCGATACAGCGAGGCAATCGCCCAAAAGTGCGGGAACTGCCACACGAACTGGAGCGCGAACAGCAGCCACGCCTCTACAGAAAACTCGCCTTGCGCGGCAACCCAGCCTGCCATCGGCGGAATCGCGCCCGGAACAGCGCCGACCACCGTGCTGAAATGGGTGCGCGGCTTGAGCGGCGTGTAAACGAATGCGTACAGGAGAATGGAGACCGCGCCCAGCAGCGCAACGGGCAGGTTGACCCCTAAGGCAAGCGTGAGCGTGCCTAAAACCCCCCACAGCGTGCCCACCAGCCAGCCTTCCTGAGGCGTGATGCGCCCTGAGGGGATAGGGCGCTGCGCCGTGCGCGTCATCAGGGCATCCCAACGCCACTCATACGCTTGATTGAGCGCGTTCGCAGAGGCAATCACCAGCCACGAGCCAATCAGCGTCGCTGCAATCAGCCCTGCGGAAAGTGTCTGCCCCCAACCCCCGATAATCAGCCCTGCGAGCGTCGTCAGCCAGACCAGAATCGTCACGCGCGGCTTGCTCAAGAGCCAGTAGGCACGCAGCTTCTGCATCGCTAACCCCTTACGCGACGCGCTCGGAAGGCGCAGGGCGGTCTTCATACTCGCATATTGTACCCAAAGCAGGCAAGGCGTATGCAAGGGTCTGTGCAATTTTTCACAAGGTGAGCATCGACCCGTCGGCGAACTCCATCGCCCGAACCCCCCAATCTCGCCCACTTGAGGTACAATTAACGCGGTGGTTGCCTGTGCCGAGACGAGTTGCGCCGCAGACAGGGCTGCTGGACGCACGCAAGGCGGCGATATTGCGTGCGGTGACGCGTGAGTACATCCGCACGAGTGAGCCAGTCGGCTCACAGGCGGTGGTACAGCGCTACGCGCTCGGCATCAAGCCCGCAACTGTGCGCAACGAGATGGCAGCGATGACAGAATACGGCTATCTCACGCAGCCCCACACCAGCGCAGGCAGAGTGCCCACCACGCGCGGCTACCGCTACTATGTCGAGCATCTGATTGGGCGCACGACCCCGATTCGTATTGACAGCTACCTCAAGCGTTTGCCCGAAACGGGCGAGAGCCTGACCGAGTTGCTGGAGGCGACACTGCAACTGCTGGCGCGTGCTGCGCAATACAGCGCGTTCGCTGCAACCGCGCGCGACGAGACCATCCGCCTGCTGCGTTGCGTCATCACGCCCTGTGGCTCGCGCCGCCTGCTTTCGGTCGTCATCACGGAACATGGCAGAATAGACAACCGCATCGTAGACCTGCCACACACGCCTGCCCAACGCGCCCTCCATCGCATTCAGGGCATCCTCGCCGCTCTTGTGGAGGGTCAGACTGTGCGCTCGCTGCTGAGCCTGAACCCTGAACACGCGCCGTCGCTGGAGTCGCCTGCCGAACGCGAAATGCTTGTCACGCTCCTGCATACTGTCCAGCAGCAGGTGCAGGAACTCACAGAGGGCGAGCTGCTGTTCGAGGGAATGGTCTACCTGCTCAGGCAGCCAGAGTTCCAGCGTGAGGTGCATCTGCTCGAAGCCGTGCTGCGTGTGCTGGAAGAGCGCAGACCGCTTTATTGTCTGCTGCAAAAGCAAGCTGGCGACGGTGTGCAGGTCACTATCGGGGAAGAGAACCCGATAGAGGCATTGCGCAGCTGTGCCCTGATTTGCGCACGGTATTATGTCGGCACGCGCCCCGCAGGCGTGATTGGAGTGATGGGTCCGATGCGCATGGACTATGACCGCGCATTGCCGACGGTGCAGCGCGTTGCGCAGGCGCTCAGCGACCTGCTCACACGCACCCTCTACTCGTAGCACGGACTGTTAGCTTACGCAACATGTGAAGATGAGAGTCTTAGTCATCGATAACTACGACAGCTTTACCTACAACTTGGTGCAGTATCTCGGCGAGTTGGGCGCGGAGTTGACTGTCGTGCGCAACGACACGCTGAGTGTGGCGCAAGCGCTCGCGCTGCAGCCCGACCGAATCGTGATTTCGCCTGGTCCTTGCACGCCACACGAGGCGGGAATCAGCATCCCGCTGATTCAGGCGGCGGCGGGCAAAGTGCCGATTTTGGGCGTGTGCTTGGGACATCAGGCGATTGGCGCAGCGTTTGGCGGCACGATTGTCCGCGCTAAACGCCCCATGCACGGCAAAGAGTCGTGGATACGCCACACTGATAGCGGTGTGTTTCGAGGCACACCTAACCCGTTGCGTGCCATTCGCTACCACTCGCTGGTGATTGAGCGTGCCACGCTTCCCGAAAGCCTCGAAATCACCGCCGAAAGCGAGGACGACCACGAGATTATGGGTGTGCGCCACAAGCACTATCCGATTGAGGGCGTGCAGTTCCACCCCGAGTCGATTCTGAGCGAAGCGGGGATGCAGATTCTGCGCAATTTTTTGGAAAGGGTGTAGCGCCCGTTGCAGGTGGCTGCCCTTTGGGGTATACTACCCTCGCGAGCCGACGTAGCTCAGCGGTAGAGCAGCCGCCTTGTAAGCGGAAGGTCAGGGGTTCGAATCCCCTCGCCGGCTCCACAGGGTCCCTCATTGCTTCAAGACTTATTCCCTCAGAGCCGATATTTTCTACAGGGCAGCAGGATGGGAATGCTGCAGCGCGAATTGACAGGGACACTGATGGATCAGGCGAGCGGTTTGCGGCTACGGTTGCGTCAGCGAAGCGAAGCGAGGCTCGATGCGTCGGGCTATAGCCCTTTTTGTGCGCCTACTACGCCTTTGATTAAGGCGCACCTTCGTCTGCCCGGTAGCCCTCAGGTTCAGATCCCCGTTGGGAGCCTGGTATGGCACTGGCGTCAGGTGTCGCGTGCTGCGGCAGGATGGGATTTGCAGGCGCGTTTCCATGTGTGTGGATTGCCGTCGCAGTTCCGCGTTGTGGAGCTGAGCCAGTGGCGTTATCTCAGTGAGGAGTGGCATCTGCTGGGTGACTCGCACGAGATCCTGCTCATTGCCGATGTGGTGATTCTCTGGCTTCCTTCAGGAGGCACACCGACGCCTTCGCTGCTGCCCCAGCTGCGTCCTTGGCTCCGATGGCTCTGCAGGAACCGCTCCGACATCCCGATAATCTTAGCAGGCACGCCCACTGCTGTTGGGCGCCGCTTGGCACACTGGGCAGCGGCTGCCGAACTTCTCACACGGGACTGTCCCGTTGTGTTGGAAGCGAACGAGGCGGAAGCAGTTGCGATTCAGCGACGAGCTGGGTATTACCGACTGCTCCAAATGTGTCGGGATCATCCCGCACGACCAGCGATACAACGCGCCAACGGCTATGGTTAATGGAGGTCTTAGCATGACAACCAATCCGATGCGAGTTCTGTTTGCTGCAGCGGAGATGGCGCCTTTAGCCAAGGTAGGTGGACTGGCTGATGTAGCAGGAGCTTTGCCCAAAGCACTTCGGGCACGTGGACACGATGTGCGCGTGATTATCCCCGCTTATCCGATGATTCTGCACAATTCCAACTGGCATGCCGAGCCGTTGATGACTTTTGAAGTCCCCATCCATTCAGGCTGGCAGGAACAGGCGACCCTGTATCAGATAATGCTGCCCTCATCGCTGCCTGTCTACCTTATCGGGAGCCACTGGTTTGAAGGAGCAACCGAGTCGACTCAGATTTATAGCGTGGAGCCACGCGCCTACATCTTTTTCTGTCGCGCGGTTGCCGCTTTTATTGAGCGATATGCGGAGCGTTGGCTACCACAGATTGTGCATTGCAACGATTGGCACACAGGGCTAATCCCTGTCTATCTGCGCGTACTGCCCCATCCTCTCTTTGAATCGATCGCGACGGTGTTCACCATCCATAACCTTGCGTATCAAGGCGTTTTTGAGGCGGAGCTTTTCTGGCAGATGGGGCTGCCCGATTATTTGTTCTCGCCCGATGGATTAGAGTTCTATGGCAAGGTCAACTTGATGAAGGGGGGGCTGCTTTTCAGCGATCAGGTCAACACGGTCAGCCCCACCTATGCCCGTGAGATTCAGACGCCCGAATATGGCGAACGGCTGGAAGGTTTGATGCGCACCTTAGCAGAGCAGCATCGGCTCAGC
>JANXCK010000223.1 GCA_025060055.1 Fimbriimonadales bacterium
AGCGAATCCGATAGTAGTCCAGCAGGCGTGCAAACGCCTCCTCGCTGGGATGCATAAACGAGACCGTCGCCTTGCGACTGCGCACGCTGGTTTATGCCTCCACCTTCTGATTATACACGATTTGTGTTAAGCAAGTGTTAAAGAGCGCAGTATGCAGGATTTCCGCGAAGCCAGCCGTATTTACCAAACGGTGAGACCATGTTCAAGGGCGTGCCGCTGACGCTGGGTGTTGAGGAAGAGTACCAGATTGTCGACGCTGAGACCCGTGCGCTCGATTCGTATGTTGCGCAGATTCTGCCCGATGGGCGCGTGCGCTTGCAAGACCAAGTGAAGGAAGAGTTCATGATGTCGCAGATTGAGGTGGGAAGCCAAGTCTGCAAGAATGTCGAGGAGGTGCGTCAGGAGCTGTGTCGGTTGCGCGGCGCGCTGATTGAGATTGCCGAGTCGCAGGGCAAGCACATCGTCGCTGCAGGCACGCACCCCTTCTCGCGCTGGATGGAGCAGACCATCACACCGAAACTGCGCTACAAAGCGCTCGAAGAGAACATGCAGGACATCGCTCGGCGCTTGCTCATCTTCGGGATGCATGTGCATGTGGGCATCGGCGACTTGGAACTGACGATCGACATTTTCAATCAAGCACGCTATTTTCTGCCCCACCTGCTGGCGCTCTCGTGTAGCTCACCGTTTTGGGACGGCAGGCGCACGGGGCTGATGTCTTACCGCAGTGTGGTGTTCGAGACGCTGCCACGCACAGGCATCCCCGACTCGTTCGCATCCTATGCAGATTACGATATGTTCATGAGCACCTTAGAGCGCGTGGGCGCGATCGACGACCGCACGAAGGTCTGGTGGGACATCCGTCCGCATCCGAAATACAAAACGCTGGAGTTCCGCGTGTGCGATGTTTGCACGCGCATCGAGGACGCTGTGTGTCTCGTCGCGCTGGTGCAAGCCCTCACGGCGTTTTTGGTGGATTTGCGCTTGGGCAACCGCTCGTGGCGCATTTACCATCGGGACTTGATTCGCGAGAACAAGTGGCGTGCTGTGCGGCATGGCGTGCATGGCGAACTGATCGATTTCGGCGCGGGCAAAAGCGTGCCGTTCGACGAGCTGGTGGAGGAGCTGATTGCGCTGTTGCGCCCGTATGCCGAGCAACTGGGCTGCTGGGAAGCGGTCAAGCACGCACGCAAGATTGTCAAGGAGGGCACCAGCGCCGACCAGCAGCTGCGCGTGTACGACGAGACGGGCGGCGACCTAAGAGCAGTGGTGGATTGGCTGGCGGAAGCGACCAAAGCGGGAACAGCCGCTTGACTTTTCGCCCGATGTGGTATAATACCCTTTACAAGGCGGAGGGTTGCCTGAGTGGTCGAAAGGGGCCGCCTGCTAAGCGGTTGTAGGGAGGTTATGCTCTCTACCCCGGGTTCGAATCCCGGACCCTCCGCCAGAACGATTTCCTGAGCGATGAGAGACTCCGCCCAATACGCCTGGTGGATGCTGGTTCTCCTCTTTACTCTCCTGATTGCGGGCAACACCTACCTGTTTTGGACGCTCTTTGTGAATCCCGCTGCGCAGGGCTTAAGCGACGCGAATGTGCGGGCAGGTATACCGCTTCAGGTGCGCGCCGCGTTGGCGTTGGAACAGTTAGGCGTGGGCAAGAGTGCGGTGCGTTCTGTGCTTGAGGGGGCGTTTGAGACGATAGACGCCGCCTACGCGCCTTATGAGGCGAGGTTGTATCGCGCGATTTTGGAGAGCGCATTCGGCATTGGCGAGCCTGCCAAGACCCTTGCCGCCCTGCCCGACCTGCCTTCCGAGACGCTGACCCCTACCGCGCGGCGTTGGCACGCGGTTCGCTGGCAACAGGCGTTCACAGAGCCGCTCACGCCGCAGCAGGTTCCGAAGTGGCTCACATCCTTGCCCGACGCACCGTCGGCATTCGCGGGCAAGCTGTTGGAACTCGCCCTCTACCAACGCGCGGGCGACACCGCTCAGGTACTCAGGCTTCGCCAGTCGCTGCAGCAGGGGGCAATCGCGGCATTCACAACGCTGGGCGCTGTGTGCGGGGCTTTCTGCTTCGTGGGGCTGCTGGGCGTTCTCGCGCTTGCATGGTACTTCAGCGCGCGCCCCGTTGTACCCGCTCGCCCCGCGCCCAACGAATCGCCGTATGTGTATGACCCGCTGCTGTGGGCGCTGGTGATTTTCCTGCTGGTGATGCTGAACGCGCCCATCCTAAATCAGATACTCTCGGAGTGGCGTGTGGACGGCTCGAACGCTCTCTATCTGCTGGCGGTGCTGCTCCCGCTGATGTATCTGGCGTCGCTACGTGGGCAGCCCAGCCCATTAGGACAGATTCGCTGGTTCAGCGGACGCTGGTGGAAGCAAATTGGCGTTGCGCTTATGGGCTACGCAGCCTACCTACCGCTCCTGCTTCTACTGCTGGTGCCGTTTTTCTTGGTTGCGCCTGCCCTGCCTGGCGAGCAGACGAACCCCATCGGCGAGCGTGCCACAGACGCTCTGACGGCATTACAGTGGCTGTGGACCTTCGCGCAGGCGGCAGTCCTTGCGCCAATCGTTGAGGAGTTTGTGTTTCGCGGCGCCTTGTTCAAAGTGCTTTGGCAACGCACAGGGCGACCGTGGCTCAGCGCGTTCGTGAGTGGCTATTTGTTCGCCGTGATTCACCCGCAGTTTCTGGGCGGCGTACTTCCGCTGACCCTGCATGGGATGATCCTCGCCCTTGTGTACGCACACACGCGCTCGCTGCTGCCCTGCATCCTCATTCACGCGATTCACAACGGCTTGCTCACGCTGATGTTGTGGAGCGTGGCGATGTGAAAAGTGCCCTGACAGGGTATAATCTTAGCCACGCTAAGTATCGGCGCAGGAGACCGACGATGCCGACCGTAACGCGCGAGCATGTGCTGGAAGCCCTGAGAAACATCGTCGACCCCGACTTGCATCGCGACATCGTGTCGCTGGGGTTCGTGAAGGATGTGGTGATTTGTGACGGCGCGGTGAAAGCCGTCATCGAGCTGACCACGCCTGCCTGCCCCGTGAAAGACCAGATGAAAGCCGAAGCGGAACGGCTGATTGCCCAAATCCCAGGCGTGTCGACGGTCAATGTGGAAATGACGGCGCAGGTGCGCGGACGCCATATCGCCCCTGAAGACCTGTTGCCCGATGTCAAGCATGTGATTGCGATTGCCAGTGGCAAAGGGGGTGTCGGCAAGTCGACGGTCGCAGTGAACTTAGCGGTCGTGCTGGCGCAGTCGGGCGCGAAAGTCGGGCTGCTGGACGCCGATATTTACGGTCCCAGCGTGCCCAAGATGCTGGGCTGTCAAGGCGAGCATCCGCTGGTGGAATCGGGGCAGATTATCCCCATACGGCGATACGGCGTGTCGGTGATGTCGATCGGCTTTTTGCTGGAGGAAGAGCAGGCGGCGATGTGGCGCGGCCCGATTGTGGCAGGCACGGTGCGCCAATTGTTTGCCGATGTGCGCTGGGGCGCGCTGGATTACCTACTGGTTGACCTGCCGCCTGGCACAGGTGACGCGCCGATGACCACAGCGCAGACCGTGCCGTTGACAGGCGTGGTGATTGTGATGACGCCGCAGGCGGTGGCAGCGTCAATTGCGGGCAAGTCGGTCGCGCTGTTTCGACGGCTGAACGCGCCGATTCTTGGCGTGATCGAGAACATGGCAGAGTTCGTATGCCCGCACTGCGGGGTGCGCACGGCGATTTTTCCCGGACCAGGGGCGCGTGCGTTCGCCGAGAAGTTGCGCGCGCCGTTTCTGGGATCGGTGCCGCTGGATCCTGCAGTGAGCATCGCCAGCGACGCAGGGCAGCCCGCTGTGATTGCGGCGCCCGACTCGGCGCAGGCACGGGCGTTCCGCGAAATCGCGGGCAAGCTGGCAGCGGAAGTGAGCGTGGCGAGCTTGGCAGGCTAATCGTGGTGATGCGCGTACACCCCCACAGGGTGTCCGTAAAGCGCCTCCAAAAGGGGCATCTGCAGCACTTCTTGGGGCGCGCCTGTGCAGATCAGCCGATGATGAATGCATACCACGCGCGTGGCGTAGCGGCTCACGACGCTCAGGTCGTGCGACACCATCAGCGCGCCTACCTGCTGCTCTGTGCGCAGGCGTTCGATCAGTTCATAGAACTGCAGGCGCACGCCGACATCGATGCCCGTAGCGGGTTCGTCCAGCAGCAGCAGTCGGGGTTGCAAGGCGAGCGCGGCGGCAATCACTACGCGCTGCAACTCGCCGCCCGACAGGGCGCGCACAGGCTTGTCGAGCAGATGCACGGCGTCAACAGCCTGCAAGACGGCTTGAAGCTGAGCGCGACGCTGTGCCCGCTCGCCTAACATCGCCCAAAGCAGCTCGCGGGCGAGCAGGGGCGTTGCGCGGTCAAACTCCAACGCCTGCGGCACATAGCCAATCTGCTGGCGGTCGGCGCGACTGAGACGCTCAGGTGGCTTGCCCAGCACCGCCACGCGCCCCCGATAGGGCAGCAGCCCCAGCAACACGCGTAGCAGCGTCGTTTTGCCCGCACCGTTGGGACCAATCAGCGCGACCGTCTCACCTGACCGCACCTCCAGCGACACGCCCTCCAGCACAGGCCGCCCGCCCAACACCACATGCAAATCGGCAACCGCCACCAACGCCATCCCGACACCTCACTTGCGACACGGCGACTCGTACATCGCAAAAGCGTTATGGTTGTGAATCGACTCTATCGACTCGCACTCCACGCGGAACCAGTGCAACTCTTCAAGTGCGCTCAGGCGCAGCGAAAGCTCGCGCGCCACATCCTCCACAAAACGCGGGTTTTCGTAGCTGTATTCCGTGACGAACTTCTCGTCGGGACGCTTGAGAACGGGGTACACCAGCGAGCTGGCAGATTCTTGTACGAGAGGCAGGTAGCCGTCGGGCAGGCGCGGAAGCCTGTCTTTAGTTTGGATCCACAGCCGCACCAAGGCGCGTTGGTTGTGCGCCCCGTACTCCGAAATCGCCTTACTGCAGGGGCACAGGGTCATCGCAGGGAACACAAAGTGGCTAATGGCATACGATGCCCCGTTGTTGAGTTTGCACTCCCATTCCACTTCTAAATCGAGCCATCCGAGCGTCTGCGTGATGGGGGCAGGCAGCTCTAAGAAATAGGGAAAGCCAAGGCGCAGCTGCGCGGAACGACTGTTGAGGCGATCGCGCGTGCTTTCCAGCAGCGCTTTGACTTCTGCAGGCGTGCGCGGCGCTGACGCCCACTCATACAGCGATTCGACAAGGCGGCTCATGTGAGCGCCCCGCTGTTCCGCATCGATATCCACACTCAAGTCAGCGACAGCTATCACCTGCTGAACAGTATCGGCGGGGGTATGCAGTAGCACGGGCAGACGCAGTCCGCGAATGCCGACCGCATGCAGCGCCACGCCGCGTGGGTCAACCTCCGCAGCAACATCGGGTAGCGAGACAAAGGTTTTCATTCCAAAAAGAATCATACCCTACGGATGCCTGAGAGTGGACAAGCTCGTGTGCGTCAGGCGGGCTTGCGCCAGCTTACCAAGCGCCCCCAAAGCGTGAAGTGCCCCCAACAGGTACGATGGCGTCCGCGCCATCGGGAGGTGACGACGGGGACGCCGTTGTACCTGAAACACCTTGCCAATTTTTCAGACGGTTTCTCAGCACCCCGTGCCGAAGGCGAGCAACACCTGCAGCAGGTCAGCATCGTTGACAAGGTTGTCGCCGTTGGTGTCTTCAGCGCGTGCGCCGTCGTTGCCGAAGGCAAGCAACACTGCCAGCAGGTCAGTGTCGTTGGTGCAGCCGTCGCCGTTTACATCGCCGTCGCGGGCAAGCACGCGTAGGGGCAGCACTGCCTCGCCACCTGGTATGCCATCGCCTGTGGGCAGCTGACCCTGATACTCGCCGTCCAGTTCCAGCCCTGAGTTGGTCGCTGTTACGCTGGGCGAGATCCGCACCGTATAGCTATCGGGCTTGAGCGGCACATCGGGAGTTAGACGCACACGCTGCGCGCTCGCATCGTGGGCGAATGCACACGCGATTGCACCGTGTGTTGCACTTATCAGTTGTACTTGCGCTGCGTTGATTTGCACAGGCGTCTGGAAATACAGGTCAATCTGGCGCACAGGTGCTACAACAACGCCTGGCGCGGGGTTCATCTCCACAATCACGGGCGGACCAGGGCGGTACGCCTCGTTGGTTGAGCCGTCCTTCAAAATCCACTCATCGGGGTCGAAGGCGAGATCGCTAACCGTGCCCGACACAGGAATCACATAATACTGAGTCCGAGCGCGGTTCCACACGCGCAAATCCTGCGTCTGACCGCCAACGGTGGCACGCAGCTCGATTGGCATCGTGAACGCGCCGTAGGCGTTTGGCTGTACCTGCTGGATTGACAGCAGCAGATAGTTCTTGGTATTGACTGTTGTGTTCGCCCAGCCCCAGCGATAGTTCGGTGCGCCCCTGCCGTAGACCCACGGCTGGAAGAACCAGTCCATCGAGCCGCCCCAGACTTCCTCCGCCACGCGCTGGAAGTCGGCAGTAGTGGCGTGGCTGTAGGCAAACTGCTGGCGATAGCGGGCAAGCAACTCAAAGAACCGCTCCGTGCCCAGCACGCCACGCAGCTGATGCAGCACCCACGCTCCCTTCAGGTAAACATCCTCGTAGCTGAATATCGAGTTGATATCGCGGATGTCATATCGGTACACAGTGCCGTTTGTTGGCGGGCGTCTGTTGCGCATTGCCTGACGCAGCGCCGCCAAGTCGCTGCTGCCGTTGCGAAACTCCAGCCAAAGTGCTTCCGCATAGGTAGCGAACCCTTCGTTGAGCCAAATGTCGTGCCAAGTAGCGCAGGTAATCATGTCGCCCCACCACTGGTGCGCCAGTTCGTGAGCAGTAAGCGACTCTCCAAACCCACCCTGACCGCTCATCGTCTGGTGTTCCATCCCTCCACTGAACGGGAACTGATAAATGCCGTAGCGCTCTCGGATAAACGGGTACACGCCAAACAGGTCGCTGAACACGCGCAGCATCGGGAGGCATTTCTCCCACTGGGCACGCGCAGAAGGGGTGTCCGACTCAGGGTAGATATAAAAATCCACAGGCATCGTCTGCCCGTTGTATTCGAAAACGCGCGACCAGCTGCTGTAGTCCGTAGCGGCGAAGGCGACGAGGTACGGCGCAATCGGGTAGGTGTGCCGATAGCGATAGCGTCGGCGATTGTTCGGCAAGTCTTCTGTCTCCTGAAGCACCCCGTTGGCAACGGCGAACATCGTGCGCGGGGTAATCAGCGTGAAAGTGAGCGTCGCTTTGTCAGTATTCTCGTCCTTTGCAGGCCACCAGGTGTAAGCGTACCACGGCTGGCTCAGCGTCGCAACGACCGTCGCGCCCGACGAGCGCGTGCTAAACCGTATCGAGCCAAAGCCCAGCGAGACAGGCACTCCCTGATAATCCACCTGCAGTTGGAACACCTCGCCTTGTGTGTAAGGGCGGTCGAACTCGGCACGCACGGTGGTTCGGCTCTCGCGCACAAACGGAATCGGGCGTCCATCCACGCGCAGTCCCGTAATCAGCAGGTTGTCGCGCAAGCGGAAACGAAACGCGATCAGCGTCGGCTGCGTCACCATCACAGTCATCCTGCACGAACCAATCAGCGTTCGCGTGCTGGGTACAACCTCTATCGTCAAGTCGTAGTGCTGCACATCGGTCAACTGCGGGTCTTGAAAGAGCGGGGGGAGCGAAAGGCCCATCGCATCGGCATTCACGAAGGCAGCGGAATAGGCACGACTGCACATCAAACAGCCTCGATCGCTCGCCCAAACAAGCAAAACCATCAGCCACGCGCTGCATGCAAGTAGGACACGCATACCCGAATTATAGCACTCAGTCAGTATGTTTAGGAAATAGTTTTTAGGTTCCCCCAGACTGGCAGGGGGAACCTTGCAGAGGGGGTAGCACCAGTCAAGCCTTCGAGGTGTTCACCGACACCCGCTGCCAAAGTTGAGCAGTACGACCAGCAGGTCTTGGTCGTTCACCATGCCGTCGCCGTTCATATCAACCGCAGGGGTGCTGGTGCCAAAGTTGAGCAACACCTGTAGCAGGTCGGCGTCGTTCACGCAGCCGTTGCCATCCACATCGCCCGCTGGGCGCGTGGTGGTCTGTACCGTGAGGCGGTAGCGTTGCACATCATCGGTGGAGCCGGAGCCAGCGAACACCCGCGCGAAGAAAGTCCCGCCTGCAGGAGGCAGCACGAAGTTCGCAATCTGCTCAGGCTGTCCGACGCCGTTGCTCGTTGCGGACGCAATCACGGCGCCCGTACTGTCGCGCAGATCCAACTGCAAGTTCTGGATTTGCTGCGTGTTGACCGTTGTCGCTGTGCCACCTTCGGGTCCGACCTGATAAGTGCTACCGATGGGTGTGACGGTAATCGTCAGCCGTCGGAAAGCGGGGATCTGCAACCGATACCAGTCCACATCCAGCTGGCGGTCGAGGCTGGTGAACTCTAGGGTCACGCTATTGGTGTTGGTCATATCGATAAGGGTCGCCTGCGTCGTCAGGTTGTTCTGCTCGTATGGGTCGCCGTAGAAGCGATGCACACCGCGAATGTCGTCGTCTTGGGGACCATCGAAGTTCGTGTTCAGGAACGGTTCCATCAACTTCGTGTAGTCTATCGGGATGACGTGTCCAAAGCCCAAGCCATGCCCGTGCTCGTGCATTACGGTGTTGCGCAGGAAGCGGTAGGTTCGGCTGGAGGCTTGCCAGCCCTCGCTGCTGTCCAGCACCATGTCGCCTACGTTCGGAAGGTAGTTGAACGCCAACACGCCATTTACGCCGTCAAGATTGCGAGCGCCGATGCGCACATCGCCTCGAGAGGGGGTCGCTGAGCCTGGGCTGTTGGGAAAGGCTGCACCGTCGTCGCTGACCTCTTCATAATCTACACCTGCCACCTCTTGCCAGCGCAAAAAGCTGTTTCGGAACTGCGTCTGCCACAGATTCGTGTTGCCGCCGAATTTGCTGTTCATGCTGCTGAACAGGTTGCTGGGAGCGGTTCCGCCGCTGACTCCCGGCAGTTGCGTCCCGTCAGGCACGAAGCTCCAGCGCAGGCGAATCGGTGTGCCACGACCACCTGTAGCGCCGTAAGAGGTGGATGTCCAGCGCGAGCGCGCATCGTAGGCCGGCATAAAGTCGCCAAACACCAAGCGCATGATATACTCTCGGTACCATTCGGGCGTGCCGGGCGCAAAACATAGGTGCAAGGTGCGCCCGTCGTGCGAGACGCCCTCAGCGCAGCAACTGCCGACTCCCTCCACGCCTGTCAGGGTCTCCACCACACGATGCTGAAAGCGCAACGAGTACGGTTGCTCCCAATCCCAAAGGGGCGCCCAAGCGGGCGCAAGCGGTCGGTTGACCAGCAACGGACTGCGGGGCTTGGGCAAATCCGCAAAAGCAACCCCAACCAGTAAGAATCCGACTGTCCAACCTGTGATTCGATAAAGTTTCTCCATTCTTGACCTCCTGTGTAACGCAAACAACTGCGTAGCAAGCGCAACCACGCGCTTGCCGTAAGCCTAATTATAGCACATTTTGTGCCCGATGTGGTATCCTTCCATCCCATGCGTCGGGTTCTTGTGTTGGGGTCGACAGGCTCAATCGGTAAGCAGACTCTGGATGTTGTGCGCAGGCTACCCGCAAGGTTGCAAGTGGTGGGGTTGGCGACTTACCGCGACCACAAGACTTTGCTGGCGCAGGCAGCGGAGTGCGGCGTGCGGACGATCGGTCTGATTGAGCCGTCGCCAAGCCTTGCACTGACAGCGCAGGATGCCTACTTGGGAGTCGAGGGGCTGTGTGCGATGGTGCAGCGTGCGGAGGTCGATGTGGTGGTGGTCGCGCTGGGCGGCGCCGTTGCACTGATGCCGACGCTCGCGGCGCTGCAAGCGGGCAAAATCGTCGCACTGGCGACGAAAGAGGTGCTGGTCGCCGCAGGAGAGGTCGTGATGCAGACAGCGCGCCGCTGCCACGCAACGCTGCTGCCCATCGACAGCGAGCATTCGGGCGCGTTTCAAGCAATGCTCGCAGGCAAGCCAGAGCAGGTGGCGCGACTGATTCTTACTGCATCGGGCGGTCCGTTCCGCACACGCCCACTGGACACCTTCGACGCAATCACAGTGGAAGAGGCGCTCCAGCACCCCAACTGGCACATGGGTGCGAAAATCACCATCGACTCCGCCACGATGATGAACAAGGGGTTGGAGGTCATCGAGGCGCAACATCTGTTCGGTGTGCGCTTGGAGCAGGTGGAGGTACTTCTGCACCCGCAGAGCATCGTGCATGCGCTGGTGGAGTTCGTCGACGGCTCCACGATAGCGCAGCTCAGTCTACCCGACATGCGCTTGCCGATTCAGTACGCGCTGCTTTATCCAGAGCGCGTCGACACGCAGTTGCCGCGCCTGCGCCTGGAACAGATTGGGCAGCTCACCTTCGAAACGCCTGACCCTGTCCGCTACCCGTGCTTGGAACTGGCGTATGCCGCAGCGCGGATTGGGGGCACGATGCCCACCGTGCTGAACGCCGCAAACGAGGTTGCCGTGCGCGCGTTTCTGCAGCGACGCATCCGATTCACGGACATTCCGCGCTTGGTAGAGCGCGCGATGAGAGCGCATACGCCCGCGCCAGCCACGCTGGAGAACGCTCTGCAAGCCGATGCGTGGGCGCGTGCCTTCGTGAGTGAGTTTTAACATTTCCTTAATCCCGTGTTGCGCATACTATTGCAGGCTATTGCCTATAGGAGGTAAAAATGAAAGGGTATCGCACATTTCGCGCGTTGAGCGCGCTGGGTTTGGTGATTACCGCGATGACCGTCGGCGCGGCGCAGCCGACGCAGTTGGCTTTCTGGGACTTTAACGAGTCGAACCCGTTGGATCAGGCTGCGATGCTGACCCCCGAGGCAGGTGTGTTCGCTGCGCAAGCGCAGATTTCTATTGCGCTTGCCGAGTTTCGGTTCAATAACAACAACAACACCGGCTTCGTCGGCTCTCCTCTTGACCCCGGTACCGATGGGCGTGACTGGGCGTTGCAGACCACCGAATACCCTGTGCAGGGGCAGAACCCTGGTCAGGCGGGCATCGTGGTTAGCGTGCCCACCACAGGCTACGAAAATATTGTTGTGAAGTTCGATGTGCGCTGGAGCAACACGGCGTCCAGATTCCTTGCGGTGGAGTACACCACCGACGGCGGTTTGAACTGGACACGCGTGCGCACACTGCAGGCGCGACGCGGTGACCGCTGGCATGGCGACTCCGTCGCGAACGGCGGCTATGGCGAAATCGTTCAGGTTGACCTGAGCAGCGCTTCTGGGGTCAGCAACAACGCGCAGTTTGCCTTCCGCGTGGTGACCATCTTCGACCCGAACACGGGACAGTACACGCCCGCAAACGCTCCTAACAGCCCTAACTATACCCCGCAGGGCACGCTGCGCTACGACCTGATTGAGGTGCTGGGTACGCCGATCCCCAGTGGTCCACCGGGCGATGTGAACGGCGACCGCTGTGTGAACGACCAAGACCTGCTGCTTATCTTGCTCAACTTCGGCAATCCGGGTCAAGGCGATCTGAACAACGACGGCACAGTGAACGACCAAGACCTGCTGATTGTACTGCTCAACTTCGGGCAGGGCTGCTAATCTGTCGGCTTGGGTTGCAAGTGGAGAGCGCGCCTTCGGGCGCGCTTTTTTACTGGTTGATCTCCGATGCACTCGGCAACCTTGTTCGGCGCGGCAACCCCTTCGAGCAGCGACTGTACGACTTGCTCAAAGACGCGCGCCAGACGCGCTCGCTGCGTCAGTGGGCGTCTTGGGTATAATACGCCCGATACGAGGAGGCAACTATGGCGCAGGTGTGCGAAGTATGCGGCAAAGGCCCGATGTTCGGCAATAGCATCCAGCACAAGCATTCGGGGCAGTGGCGGTATCGCGCCCCGAAAACGAAGCGGCAGTGGTCGCCGAACCTGCAGACAGTGCGTGCGTATGTGAACGGGGGCAAAACGGTGCGTCGGATTCGGGTCTGCACGCGCTGC
>JANXCK010000259.1 GCA_025060055.1 Fimbriimonadales bacterium
AGCCCGCGTCGCAGTCCGAAGTTCGTCCACACAGGCGTCGCCAGCGAGTACCAGCCACGCGCCATGTACAAGAAAAACTTTTCAGCGAACCCGTCGATACCGAGCAAGCTCTCGGCATAGTCGGCGATTTGGCGCAGACGCTCTTCGGGCGTGATGCCTGGTAGCAAATAGTCGCGCGAGAGGAAGCGGCGGCTCTCCTCGTTGAGCCAGTAAAACAACGGTCTCTCCGTAGATATGCGCATGGTAGTGCCTCCTGCTATCGCTTGCGAAACGCAAGCAATCTGGCTTGGACTTCCAGTCCAAGCGGTGGGCACGGGCTAAAAGTCCGTGCCCCAGTTAGAACAGCTCCGCTTCGCTGAAGCTCTTCATCTTCTTGGAGTAGGTGATGCTCCGCTTGTTGAAAAAGTCGTTTTCTTTGGTGGCGAGTAGTTCGTCATCGAACCAGCGTGTGGCGGCGAGGGCTTGCTCGTCGACGCGGAACAGGGGTTGCAGTCCCACACTCCGCAGGGAGTTGTTGAATCGGTTTTTGAGGAACTCGTCCACTTGGTGGCGGGGCAGGTATTCCAGCTCGCCGCGTTCGAAGATCCAGTCTAAAATGCGCTGCTCAGCGGTGTAGGCACGCTCTACCGCGCATAGCACAGCATCCTCGAACTCGGCATTGAACCACTCAGGATACTCATGCTGCAGAATACGCACCAGCTCCACGCCGAACAGACCGTGAATCTGCTCCTCCTTGCTGGTGGCTTCCACGATGTTAGAGACACCTTTGAACGCCGCGCGATGCTTATTGAACGCCATGATAATCAGAAACTGCGAGAACAGCGAGATGTGTTCCACGAACGCCGAGAACAGCAGCACGGTGAGGGCGAACTGACGGTTGTCGCTGCTACGGATACCTTCCTGCGCCTGCTGCAGGTACTGGATACGCTCAATGATGGCTGGGATGCTATGGATTTTCTCGAACTCGCTGCTTAGCCCCAGCATGTCCAGCAGGTGCGAGTAGGCGTTAGCGTGGCGCACCTCGCTCTCGGCGAAGGTCATGCCCACCTCAGCGATTTCGGGCTTGGGCATGCGGTCGTAAATCCGTGCCCAGAAGGTCTTGACCGAGACCTCAATCTGCGAGATGGCTAACATGGTGTTTTTGAGCGCGTTGCGCTCATGGGGTTCCGTGCGGGCATACCAGTCCTGCACATCGCCAGAGAGGGAGAACTCCGTGTGCAGCCAGTAGGAATGACGGATGGCGTCCCGAAACCTTAGCAAGTCGGGATATTCATACGGCTTGAGATGCACCCGTTTCTCAAACAGCGCCATCGTGCATAACCCTCCATCTGTAGTAGTATCTCTCGCTCAAAAGCGATTTTTCCCGCCTGCAGCCACAACCAGTAGCGGTACATTCGGTTGTGGATGCTCGTGCAGTATACCCTATCTGTTGACGCCTTTGTCAAGGGTTTCGAGGCGACGAATGTTAAATTTGCCCCCAAATCTGGGGGCTAAGTGGCGAGTGCGTTGGGGGGTTCTTCGTTGGTTTCCGTATACCAGTCGGTATTTTGAATGCCGTGATGCCCTCACCCCCAGCCCCTCTCCCGCGCTGCGGGAGAGGGGAGCTGTGTTCCCCCTCGCCCACGCGGTGGGAGAGGGGGGCAAGGGGGGTGAGGGCAATAAAGTTCTTTACGCCCTACGGCTCCCGCACAATCCCCAGAAACAGAATCGTGTTCGTGGGGTGATGCACAATCGCGAACATAAACGGGCGGTCGGCGATGATCTGGAATTCTTTGGGTTCGTACCCCATCGTATACACCATTCCCGTCGCAGCAGCGGCTTTCGTGCCTTCCTCGTCGGCTTCTACAGTGGCTTTCTGGCGCACGAGGTGCAACCATATTTGCCCCTTGGCGAGTCGGCTGAAGTCGGCGCGGTTGCTATCGAAGGCGATGCCCATCCCCAAAGCGGTCAACGCTTTGTTCAGGTCGTACACGCTCTCGATTTTGAAGCGGGGCATCTGCACGGTACCGCGCGCGAGCTGGAAGCCCTGCATCCACTTCGACCAGTTTTGGGGAGTGAACTGCTCGCGTAGTTGCGCCACAGTGCGCCCCTCATCGGGCAGGAACAGGTAGAAGCGATATTCGTCCATGCCGTAGGGCAGCGCAACCGCCTGAAAGCCCTCGCCCTTGTAGTAAGGCAGCTGCTCCTTGAGGCGCATCATCGGGACCCTCTTCTCCGTACCGCCTTGCAAGCGGAACGGCGCGTCGCGGGTTGCCGCCTTGGGGAAGCGGTGTTGCCACTTGCCCTCAAAGTAGAGCGCGTTGACCATAACCATCGCTACTGGCGGCGCGAGGGCGAAGTCGTTGGGCGTAAAGAGCTGGGAGATTAGCCCCTGCGTCTGCTCGCTCGTCCAGCGGTTGATAACATCGGCGGCTTCCGCAGGCTTCTCGAAATCGAGGGTATCGATGC
The DNA here is from genome assembly GCA_025060055.1 of Fimbriimonadales bacterium. Classification (GTDB taxonomy): domain Bacteria; phylum Armatimonadota; class Fimbriimonadia; order Fimbriimonadales; family GBS-DC; genus GBS-DC. The sequence continues at coordinate 2,449 of JANXCK010000259.1, forward strand.
GCGCGTCGTAGTGGTCTTGCATCGTTTTCAGGTACTCTGGTTTCGCCTCGAAGTCATCCGCCAACCATAGCCCGTTCGCGTTGTGGATGCTCACGGCGTCGCTGGGTTGGAGCAGTCGGGTCAGCTCACTCATCTGCTTGTTGAAGGCATCGAGGTTTACTTGCGAATAGCCCAGCGTCTGGGCAATCGCGTCGTAGGTGTCCCCTGCTGCGCCGTTCAGTGCGGTGGCAAGCGCGATGGTCAGCGAGAGGGGCGAGAAACAGAGGTTCTGGTCGGAGTCGTCAAGTTGCTGGAGCAGTTTGAACGCAAAAGTGAGGTTCGCTTTCCGGGTCTCAGGCTGTACCTGCACGGGTTCACTGGCGCGTCGCGGGGTCTCGTCAGGCGTATTCACACCGCAACCCGTTAGCATGAGCGCGGCAAGAACGCACAGAAGCGTCGTTGTGCGCATGGCATATCCCTCCGCTGTATGATACCTGTTCGTGAGGCGAGGAGCTGCGCGCCCGCGAGTTATCTCCTGATGACTACCCAAACCGCAGAGAAGGGGGTCAAGGGGTGAGGGCAAAACTTATATCAATCAGCGTTTCAAATGACGCCATGCCATGTACGGCTGAAGCCGTTCGTATGCAGACGAAGCCGACCTGCGTCGGCTCCATAGCCCGCGTCGGCGGGCTTCGTTTGCACAGGAACGGCTTCAGCCGTCTTGTTCGAAACCCCAATCGGTGTAATATTGCGCTACTTGAAACCCCGATTGGTAATACCGATCACGGTTTCAAATGCCACATAAACCCTCACCCCCAGCCCCTCCCCCAGAGGGAGAGGGGAGCCGCGTTCCCCCTCTCCCAGAGGGAGAGGGGGCAAGGGGGTGAGGGCATAACGACGCTTGAAATCCCAATTGGTATAATAACCTGACGTTTGTCACTTCGGGCAAAAAGCACAACTCGTAGCGGTTTTGGGCGGGCGCAACCTACAATATGCCGCACAAATTGGCGAAAGTGACAAACTTCAGTATAATAACCCAACTTGCAACCTATCGGCTTTGAGCGGGCGAGATTCCTTGCTCCGCTCGGAATGACAACGCTCTGCACGCAAAAGTGAACCTGCTATTCCGAGCCGCAGGCGAGGAATCTCAGATAGATAGCAAGTTGGGTTACTATACCAATCGGGGTTTCAGGTGGCGTAGTCGTCGGCGGGGACGCCGACGCTACGCTGGGCATGCTTGTAGCGTCGGCGTCTCGCCGACGACATTACGGCGTCTGCTGACCCGATTGGTATTTAGATTCGCGGCGCACCCTGACACGGGTTTGGCGCGGGGAAGTTCGCCAAGTTCACCGTGACCGTAGTGCTGCCGAAGGTCACCTGCGCAATCCCGCACTGACCTGTGTTGTAGTTGATGGTCATCGGTGGTCCGAGCGGCGCGCCCGTCGGAGCGAGCTGCTGCACCGTGACGGAACCGCTGGTCGGATAGTTACAACCGCTGCCGGTCGAGACATTGTTGTAAGCAATCTGATAGCTAATCGTGTTGTTACCGACGATAGTGGTTTGCGTGCCCTGTCCGTTCAGCGTGTATCCACCGCTGTTGTTTGGTGCGAAGGTTCCACTGAACTGGAACTGCACGCTACAGCTTTGCAGAACGCCAGAAGCAGGTGTCTGTGTCAAGTCCACCGCAACATCGTAGCTCCCGTTCGAGTTCAGTGAGTAGGCAACGCTGCCGTTCAGCACGAAGCCACCACCGCTGTTGAAGTTCTTAAAAGTAATCCTGAAGGTTCCACCCGTTGGGCTTTGGGCGACGACAATCTTGCCTGAGTAGGTCGGTGCGCCAGGGTAGGGCTGACAGCCTGAACCGAAGTCCAGTTCGTAGACACCTTGCGTGATCTGGGTGTACTGCGGACAGTTCGGTTGCTGCTGCGTCTGAGGTGGATTCAGGTCATCATTTTGCGGATTGAAGTTGTTGAAGAAGTTGTTCAGTTGCACGACACCGCCCAACTGTTGTTGTTGTGTTTCGGGCAGTGTGAATTGGGTACCAGCCGACGAACCGCCGCAACCACTTAACGCAACCAACACGGACAACGAAGCAACCACGATTGGGAGCAACACTAGCGCTCCGCTGAAGAGTCTATGCTTCTGCATCGTATCCCTCCGTTTATTCGCACGCTTTTGCCAAAAAATCAAGTCCCTCGACTGCTGACCTGTTATTTTCAGCTTTGCGTGCGTTGTTATCGCATGGGGATTATCGGTAGAAGGGCGAGGGATTTTCAGAGGGTATTCGGGCGCGTGCGGGATTGCCGCGGCGTTGCGTCGGTGTTTCCACCGACGGGCGTGGCTTGGACAGTCATGTCCAAGCGCGGCACGAACATGACTGTCCGTGCTACGATTGCACGGGCAAGATGCCCGTGCCACATTCAAAGGCACGGACACGACTGTCCGTGCCACATTCGTAGCGTCGGCGTCTCGCCGACGCGACGGTACGACGGCATCTTGCCGTCGTAGAGTGCAACGGCGGGGGCACCATCGTACCGTGCGACGCCGTTAGCGAGATGCCGCTGCTACGAAAACTGGCTTCTATCTTCAGGCTGTTCCTTACGACGCCTGCTGGATGTCGTCTTGGGTGAGGATTTCGGGGTCTTTGCGCTGCGTGATGGTCTCTTCCGTGATGACGACGCGCTTGATGTTTGGGTTTGAAGGCACTTCGTACATTACGTTAAGCATAATCTCTTCCATGATAGCGCGTAGGGCGCGTGCGCCCGTGCCACGACGGATGGCTTCCTGTGCAATCGCATGCAACGCCCCTTCCTGCACAACCAGCTCCACACCGTCCAGCTCGAAGAACTTTTGGTATTGGCGCACGAGCGCGTTCTTCGGCTCCACCAGAATCCGCGCAAGGGTTGCCTCGTCGAGGGCTTCCAAAGTTGCCACAACAGGCAAACGCCCAATGAATTCGGGAATTAGACCAAACTTGAGCAGGTCTTCGGGCATCACGTGCTGGAGCAACTCGCCGATGTTGCGCCTTTTGCGGCTTTCGGGGTTGGAACGGAAGCCCATCGTCTGGTCGGTGAGCCGTCGCTCAATGATTTTCTCCAGCCCGTCGAACGCGCCCCCGCAAATAAACAAAATGTTCGTGGTGTCAATCTGGATGAACTCCTGGTGAGGATGTTTGCGCCCGCCTTGGGGGGGCACATTCGCAATCGTGCCTTCCAAGATTTTGAGCAGTGCCTGTTGCACGCCCTCACCTGAGACATCGCGCGTGATGGATGGGTTGTCGGCTTTACGGGCGATTTTGTCGATTTCGTCGATGTAGATAATGCCGCGTTCGGCGGCTTTGATGTCCATATCGGCGGCTTGGATAAGGCGCAGCAGGATGTTCTCCACGTCCTCGCCGACATACCCCGCTTCGGTGAGCGCAGTCGCATCTGCAATCGCAAACGGCACGTTCAGAATCCGCGCCAGCGTCTGCGCCAAGAGCGTTTTACCGCTGCCAGTGGGTCCAATCAGTAAAATGTTGCTTTTTTGGAGTTCCACATCGCTGCCTGCGCCCGCTTTGACACGCTTGTAATGGTTGTAGACAGCGACTGCCAGCACGCGCTTAGCACGCTCTTGACCGACTACATACTGGTTCAAGACGCGGTAGATGTCCTTCGGCTTGGGCACAGTATCCACCGAGCCGAGCGGATGCGCAGCAGCGGGTGTGTTCGTCTCGTTGCGCAGGATGTCGCTCGCTAACTTCACGCAATCAGCGCAGACACCGCCGTACATCCCCAAAATCAGCTTGCGCACATGCTCACGGGACTTGCCGCACAGCACACACCGATCCATCATGCGCGTGTCGTTTATTCGTGCCACGAGTCGCCTCCTGAGTTATCGACCGCTGCGGTCTAACACATGGTCGATTATTCCATACTCTTTGGCTTCCTGTGCCGACATGAAGTAGTCGCGGGCGGTGTCTTGCTCCACGCGCTCGATGGGCTGTCCTGTGTGCTTGTGCAAAATATTGTTCAAGATATCCTTGTAGCGCAGCACTTCACGCGCCTGAATCTCGATATCGAGGGCGGTTCCTTGAAAGCCCGCGTGAACTTGGTGAATCATGATGCGGGCGTGGGGCAGCGCGTAGCGTTTGCCAGGTGCGCCGCCTGCCAACAGCACTGCGCCCATGCTGGCGGCTTGCCCGATGCAGATTGTGGCGACATCAGGGCGAATCATCTGCATCGTGTCGTAAATCGCCAGCCCCGCGCTCACGATGCCGCCAGGTGAGTTGATGTACATATCGATATCTTTGTCGGGGTCCTCTTTCTCCAGAAACAGCAGCGACGCCACCACTAAGTTGGCGACATCGTCGTTGATGGGCGTTCCTACGAACACGATGCGGTCTTTGAGCAGGCGCGAGTAGATATCGTAGGCGCGTTCACCGCGTGCGGTCTGCTCCACCACCATCGGTATCAGTTGGTTCTTCGGGTAGATCATCGTTAGACTCCTGACACTGGATTTTGGACGATTTCGAGCAGTTTTTGGAGCGCGCGTTCGAGGCGGATTTCCTGCGCGATGCGATGGCGGAAGTCGGGGTCTTCCAGCAGGCGCACCCGTTCAGCAGGGTTCTGCACAAGTTGCGCTGCTTCCTGTACCGCCGCGTCCACCTCCGCGGGGTCGACTGCGATTCCCTCACGGTCGGCAATCGCCATCAGGATAAAGGTGTTTTGCAGGCGCGTGATGGCGCGTGTGCGCAGTTGTTCGAGCAGTTGCTGCTGCGTCATGCCCGACTGCTGCAGGAACTGGTCTACCGTCAAGCCGCGCCCGTACAGCTCGTCGGCGAACTCGTGCGCCTCTTCGCGGGTCTGCTCTTCAATCAGCGCTTCGGGGAGGTGGACGGTGCTGCGTTCGCGCAGGGCTTCGAGCGCACGCCCCTGCGCCTGCTCGCGCAGATAGTGCATCTTTTGCTCGGTGATTTGGGCGCGTAGTTTCTCGCGCATGTCGTTCAGGTCTTCATAGCGCAAGCTCCGCGCGAATTCGTCGTTGATTTCGGGGTAGACGGGCACATGCACGCGCTGGAGCGTGACCTCGACGCGCAGGGTCTTGCCTGCAAGGTCGGGGTCATCGAAGGTTTCGGGGAAGGTGAGCATCGCCTCTTTTGTCTCACCTTCGCGCATGCCTGCCAGCAGGTTATCCAGCTCGCCGAAGGTTCTGCCCAGCACCAGCATGTAGCGGTTCGGCTTGGCGTTTTCGGTCTCCAGCGACCGAATGGCGACGACGAGGCGGTCATCGGGCTGCGCCGCGCGCTCTGGAGCGGGTTCTAAGCGCATCATCTGCTCGCGCAGCGACTCGATGGCTGCCTCCACTTCCTCGTCGCTGGTCTCTTGCGGGGGGACGGGAAAATGCAGGTCGCGATATTCGCCCAGCGGTTCCACTTTAGGGCGCAGTGGCACCGTGATTTTGAAGCGGAACGGCTCGCCTTCTTGCAGGCGTTCGATGTCCACGCTGGGCGGGCGGTAGGGTTCCACTTGCGCTTGGGCGAGGGCTTTCGGAATGAACTCGTCCATCATCAGTTCGCCCGCGGCGCGGCGAATATGTTCTTCGGAGAGCATGCGGCGCAGTGCGCTCAGCGGCGCCTGTCCAGGGCGAAAGCCAGGCACGCGCACGCCCTTGCCCAGCAAGCGGATAGCGCGTTCGAACATGCGTTGTGTGGTCGGCGCGTCGACCTCGATGGTCAGTTGAATGGTCGCAGGCGACGGCTCGTCCTTGCTTAGGATTTGAAAAGTTTGGGTGGGCTGCGTCTGCATCATCACGCCTCTAAAATAGAATGGAGCGGGAGACGGGACTCGAACCCGCGACCCTCTCGTTGGCAACGAGATGCTCTACCACTGAGCTACTCCCGCACATCGGTTTGATTATACCCGATTTGGTGGGCGAGGGGAGACTCGAACTCCCACGGGCAGTGCCCACCAGATCCTAAGTCTGGCGTGTCTACCATTCCACCACTCGCCCGAGTGGGGTGGTGCCGAGGGGCGGATTCGAACCGCCGACACCCGGATTTTCAGTCCAGTGCTCTACCACTGAGCTACCTCGGC
>JANXCK010000263.1 GCA_025060055.1 Fimbriimonadales bacterium
CGACGCGCTCGGTAGAGCGTGCCGTGCGCGCGTCCCAGCAGGCTGTTGAGGTATTCCACAACGCTGGAGTCTGCCCCCTGCTGACGCGCATATGCCAAGTCGGCAGCGGTTTGGCGGTAGAGCCTGCCCAGCTCGTCTAACGCCGCGCGATCCAGCCCCCTGCCATCCGACCAACGCAGCGTGTTCAGCAACTGCTCGAACCGCTGCCACCGCTCCGTCCGACGCTCCACAAACAGGCGCACATTCATCGTAGCAACCCCGCGTAGGATACCCCAGCAGGTACACTCTTTGGCATGCAACCCCTCACCCAGATTGACCGCGATGCGTGGCGGTTCATCAACTCGGTAGGCATCCTCACAGTTGCTGTCGATGGGATGCTGAACGCGATGAGCGCGGAGTGGTGCGCGCCTATCTCGCTCAAGCCCCCGCTGATTGGTGTGTTTGTCGGGGCGGAACGCTTCACACGCGAGCTAATCGAACGGGCAACCGCCTTCGGCGTGAGCCTCCTCGCTGACGATCAGGCGTGGATTGGGCGCGTGTGCGGGCGGCATTCTGGGCGCGAGCTGGACAAAATCGCCCAGTTCAACCTCCCGCTGGAGCCTGCGCTGCATATCAGCGCGCCGCTGATTGCGGGCGCAGCAGCGCAGTTCGAATGCCGCGTGCTGGATCGACGCGTGTACGGCAGCCACATGCTGGTAGTCGGGGAGCCACTGCGTGCAGTTGGCAACCCTGACAAGCGTGCCCTCGCCTACTCGCGCGGGCGATTCTACCGACTGGGCGAGGAAATCGAGCTGCCCTGACCCGTCGCAGAAAACGCTTTTCCGCGACCTGTGCAGGAATACCGTCCGATGCGCAGAACTTACCTACAGGTGATTCGCATGAGGAGACTGTTGGCACTCTCAGGGCTTCTGTGCATCGTGAGTTTGTTGGCGTTCGCGTGGCTGCGTCAGGAGAACCTACAGGACGCCCAGAAAGAGTTCTACTTGACCCTGCTGCTCGGTGAGCGGGAAGGCTATATCCTGACGCCCCCAGAGTTCGTCGCGCAACCGTTCATCCGCCGACTCGACTGGTCACCTGACGGGAAGTACGCCGTGCTGGTTCAAACCGTCGTTCGTATGGACAATGCCGCGCAAGCGAATTCGCTGCGCCATCGCGTGTTGGCATGGAGCCGCAAGAGTCGGCGGGTGAGCGTGCTGTGGGAGTCGGAGCGAACCAGCGCGGACATCGACGCGCGGCGCGATGTGCAGATTGCGTTTTTCAAGAACGCGTCCGCTTGTGTGTTCGCCATCCGCGAGGGCAAGTTCGCGAGCAAACTCAGCGAGACAGGGTGGAGCGTGCATCACGCCACGCTTGACGGACGCGCTATCAAGCTGGGGCAGTTTGAGAAAGTGTACTTGCTCACGCCGCCCGAAGATGAGATGCGCTACTTGGTCTGGTATCGCCTCAACCTCGCTACGGAGCGGTTCGAGTGTGTGTATGCGCCCGTCAGTGTGGCGGGGCGCATCGGCGAGGTGCGTCTCCTGCCGCCCGCAATCACCGATATTGCCCTCTCTGCCTTCGCCACAGAGAGCGATGTCACCTCGTGGCACGCTGACGGAAAGCAGGTGATTGCGCCGCTGATGCTTGCGCCTTCCGAAGAAACAGGCGAGCCATCTACGCCTGTGGTGGAGATACGCTACATTTTATGGGACCCGCGCACCAACCAGGAGCGCGCGATCACACGCGCCGAGCTGAGCTACTACGAGCCCGAAGTCTTGCAGTCGCTGCGCGTGGAACACGAGATCCAGCGTGCGCAGCATAAGCGCGGGCAAGCCGCCGTGCACACGAGCTGGCTCACCGAAGGCGAGCAGGCGACGCTCCTCGCTGCCGACTCCTCACTTGCTGCAGTCGCGCCTCAGGGCGACGGGATTTTGTACGTGGCACACGGAACGGCGTTCTTCAGGCAACTGATGAAGGCTCCCGCAGAGCAGCTCCGCCAAACTGCTGTCGAAGCGCGGGTCAATCAGTACCTCGCACACGGTAAGCAGATTGCCTATGCGATAATGATGTATGCAGCGGACTACGAGGAAACATTCCCCATCAATCTCGGCGATGAAGGCGTGGCAACCGTGTTGATGCCGTATCTGCGGCAGCCTGCTGTGTTTGAAGTGGACGGTGCATTCGCGTTTCGCTACCTGCTCAACGGGCAGAACCTTGCCGATATTCAGAACCCCGCAACTGTCGAGATAGGTTATCTGGAGCTGCCTGAGGGGCGTGTTGTTATCTATGCCGATGGGCAAGTAAAATGGCGCCCGAACCAGTAAGCAACTGCGTTTTGCAGGGTACGCCCCTGCCCACGAGGAGGACGGAATGCGAACTGCGAGATGGGGTTGCCTCATCACGATAGGGCTAATCATCTTATTGATTGCAGGGGTGGCGATTTGGGCGTATCGTTCGCCGCGTCTGGAAGTGCCCGTGCGCACCTATCCGCCCAACAACGCCTACGAGCATCTGGCGACGACCGCTCATCGGCTTAGTCGGGCGCTGCGTTCCACGCCGCGCTTACAGGCGCTCCACGCGCGTGCAAGTGACTCACGCGTACCCGCACCGATGTCCCCTGCTGACCATGCAGAGTACGTTCGTGCCGTCGAGCCGTTCCTGCAGGGATATCGTCGCTACTTAGACGCGCCTTGCAAAGTCGTGGTGGATTACTCCAATCCCAACACAGGCGCATTCAGCAACGGGGCGGCATTTCGCAATCTGGCGCGTGTAGAAAACTACCTCATCCGCAGCGCGCTTGCACGCAATCAGCAAGCCGAAGCCGT
>JANXCK010000271.1 GCA_025060055.1 Fimbriimonadales bacterium
TGTGCCCGCTCGACGCGCCTGCTCCACCATCGCGCTCCACAGCGTCGGGTCATACGCGCCTGCCCTATCCTGCGCATGCAGCGCCGCCTGAATCAGCGCGCGCCAGTGCTGAATCAACGACTCGGCGAACACGCGCGGCTCACGCCCCAGCAACATCTGCTCATCCAGCAGGTGGAGTGCTTTGCCCGCGTCGTGGTCGATCAGCGCGTCGGTGATTTGCATCAGCGTCTCGTCTTCCAGCATGCCGAGCGCGTGGTACACTGTCTGCGGTGTGATTCGCCCCTGCTCACTGAACGCGATGACCTGCTCTAAGGCGGTGAGCGCGTCGCGCCACGAGCCATCAGCCGCCCGCGCCACCAAATGCAGCGCCGCTGGCTCCGCTTGTAGCCCTTCCGTCTCCAGCACTTGCTGCAGACGCTTGGCGATGTCCGCAATCGTGCCTCTGTGGAAGTCGAACCGCTGGCAGCGCGAGCGGATGGTGGGCGGCACGCGGTGAAACTCGGTCGTCGCTAAGATGAAAATCACATGCGGGGGCGGCTCCTCAATCGTTTTCAGCAGCGCATCGAACGCCTTTGCCGAAAGGTCATGCACCTCGTCGATAATGTAAATCTTATACCGTGCTTCCATCGGGGGGTACTTGGCGTTTTCGATAATCGAAGTGCGCACATCCTCGATGCTGGTCTCGGAGGCGGCGTCCATCTCCACAACATCAACGCAGTTGCCCGCCTGAATCGAGCGGCAGAATCGGCACTCGTTGCACGGGTTGGGTGTGGGACCCCGTTCGCAGTTGAGCGCCTTAGCAAGCAGCCGCGCTGTCGAGGTCTTGCCCGTGCCGCGCGGACCGCAAAACAGGTAGGCATGTGCCAAACGCCCCTGTTGGATTGCATTCCGCAGGGTAATCGTCACATGCGACTGCCCCATCAGCTCGTCGAAGCTCTGTGCCCGATACTTGCGGTACAGGCTGATGTACGCCACGCTGCGAATTGTACCCCTTAGCCGCTTCTCGGCACGGTAGGAAAAAGCCTGTTTTCTTGAAAAAATCCGAAACAGGGCGTGATGGCACGAGTCGAAAACAGTCAGCCGTATCTTCTTCGGAAGGAGGATTGACGATGAACGGCTCTCAACGCTTACGGGGTGTGAACCCGAAAGGGGCGCTCGTTTTGAGCGCGGTGTTCGCTTGGGGAGTTGTTGTAGCAGTCGGATGCGATCTACGCGCGCAATGTTCGGGACTGGTGCAAGACCCGTCGGCATACCTCTGGGATCTGGACGATTATCCGTTGTAATACAATCAGTGTTTCAAGCGACCCAGTTCGTCAGCGGGACGCTGACGCTACGCATCCCAATCCACGTAGCGTCGGCGTCCCCGCCGACGATTGCGCTGCTTGAAACCCCGATTGGTACATTAGGGGTAGGGGCGGGTTCGGAACCCGCCCCTACCCAAAACGCTCTGTAGGGGCGCGTTCCCAACGCGCCCAAAACAGGACGATTTCATCTTTGAGGCACATATGTTCCTCAACTGTCTGACAAGCGCGGTCGCCTTCAGGTATCCTTACCCGTCGGAGGTCAACCCTTATGCACAGTCCGCTGGTCAAAACGCCTGAGTTGACGCACGAGTTTACCCCACACGCGCTGCCTGCCGAGCAGGTCGCCGCGCAGTTGGGCACAGATGAGCATGGGCTGAGCCAGCGGGAAGCGCAGCGACGCCTACAACAGTATGGCTACAACGAAATCGAGCCAATCAAGCCCATCAGCCTTCTACAGATTATCCTACACCAGTTTCAAAGTCCCCTCATCTACATCTTGCTGGCAGCGACAGTTGTCACGCTGCTGCTGGGAGACTACATCGACTCTGCAGTGATAGCAGCGGTGCTGATCCTGAACGCCACCATCGGTTTTATTCAGGAGTATCGCGCCGAGAAGTCGGTACGCGCCCTGATGCAGCTCACTGCGCCCCACGCACTGGTCGTCCGAGAAGGTGCTGAGTACGACATCGAAAGTCGCGAGTTGGTGCCGGGCGATGTCGTGTTGCTGGAGTCGGGCGTGCGCGTGCCTGCCGATATTCGGTTATTCCAGGCGACGGCGTTGCAAGTGGACGAGTCGCTGCTGACAGGCGAGTCGGTGCCAGTGTTCAAACAGGTCGCACCTGTGCCTGCGGCGACGCCGCTGGCAGACCGTGCAAACATGCTCTATTCGGGTTCGATAGTGGTCTCTGGGCGCGGGCGTGGCTATGTGGTGGCGACGGGCGCGAACACCGAACTGGGCAAAATCGCGGGCAGTATTCGCGAGCAACGCGTCGACGAGACCCCATTGCAGCAGCGAATGCGCCACTTCGCGCACATCATCGGGGTGGTCGTCGGTGTGAGCTGCGCGGTCATCTTTGCGCTGGGACTGGCGCTGGGCAACAGCGTGGTGGACATGTTCAAGGTCGCTGTAGGGATTGCTGTGGCTGCTATCCCCGAAGGCTTGCCGATTGTGCTGACCATCACGCTGGCGTTGCGCGTAAGCGCGATGGCGAAACGCAACGCCCTCGTGCGCCGCCTGCACGCCGTCGAGACACTCGGCAGCACTACCGTCATCGGCTCGGATAAGACAGGCACGCTCACTGAGAACCGCATGACCGTGCAGGAATACTGGACGGCAGGCGAGTGGTATCGCATTCACGAGCTGGAAGAGCATGAAATCCCACGCGAGGACGAGCATCCGTTTGTGCTGGCGCTGTTGACCTCCACGCTCACAAATGAAGCGCATGTGCGCCGCATCGGTGAGGACGAGTACGAGATTCACGGCGACCCGACCGAAGCCGCGCTGCTGATTGCCGCGCTGAAGGCGGGTTTCCACCACGAGGAGTGGCGGGCGCGTCATCCTGTGGTGGGCGAGATTCCGTTCGAGCCAGAGTTGCAGTACTCCGCCAGCGTGCGCGAACGCGGGGATGAACACTGGATGTTCGTGAAGGGCGCGCCTGAGCGCGTGATGCGGATGGCGACACGCTGGCTGACCCCTGACGGCGAGCTGCCCTTGGATACGGAGGCACAACAGGAGATTATGAGCCACGCCCACAGCATGGCAGAGCGTGGGCTGCGCGTGCTGGGATTGGCATATCGCCGCTGCGCACAGCGCATCGAGACCCGATTCGGCGTGCCTGAGCCATCGGAACTGGTGTTCATCGGGCTGGTGGGGATGATGGATCCGCCGCGCACAGGCGTGCTGGAAGCTATCGAGGAGTGCCATCAGGCAGGTATTCGTGTGCTGATGATTACAGGCGACCACGCTGCCACCGCGCGTGCCATCGCCGCGCAACTGCGAATCGCCCCGCCAGATGCCGAAGTGATTACAGGCGCGGAGCTGGAACGCATGAGCGACGAGGAGCTGCGCGAGCGCGTGCGCACAGTGAATGTGTTCGCGCGTGTGTCGCCTGAGCATAAGCTGCGCGTGGTGAAGGCGTTGCAAGCGAACGGCGAGACGGTGGCGGTGACGGGCGACGGCGTGAACGACGCGCCCGCGCTCAAAGCCGCCGAGGTGGGCGTGGCGATGGGCAAAAGCGGCACGGATGTCGCCCGCGAAGCTGCCGACATCGTGCTGGCAGACGACAACTTTGTGAGCATTCGTAACGCCGTCGAGGAAGGGCGCATTGCCTTCAAAAATGTGCGCAACGCGACCTTCTTCCTCATCTCCACAGGAGCAGGCTCGATCCTGATGTTCCTGTTTGCGGTGCTGCTGGGCATGCCGATGCCAATGCTGCCAGCGCAGCTTCTGTGGCTCAACTTAGTCACCAACGGCTTGCAGGATGTGGCGATGGCGTTCGAGCCAGGCGATAAGAGTATCATGCGCCAGCCGCCGCGCCCCCGCGAGGAGGGAATCATCTCTAAGCTCCT
>JANXCK010000044.1 GCA_025060055.1 Fimbriimonadales bacterium
TTCGGCACGGGAGGCAAGCGCGTTCGAGACATCTTCCATCAGCCGTTCGTAGGCAACATGCAGCATCAGCGGTTCGTCGAGGACAAGCCAACCTTCGGCAGGCAGGTAGTCCAGCAGGCAGGCACGCTCACTGAGCAGCCATGGCAGGTACAGTTCGAGGCGGTCGAATGGCGCACCTTGCATCAGGGGGCGCAGGTCATCATTGAGTCGCTGACGCAGCTCGGTCTGGAGTGTGGCGGGCTGCTGCGCAATCAGCGTTTCCCACGCGCTGCGGATGCGTTCCGCTGTCGCGGGGTTGCCCATCGGGGTCTCACGCGCGGGCGGGATAGCCACATGGGGTATCGGGCGTATTGAGCGCTGGGAGGCAGGCTCGAACAGGCGCAGACTCGTGATTTCATCGCCCCAGAACTCGATTCGCACGGGCAAATCCGCGCCCATCGGGAACACATCCACGATGCCCCCGCGCCGCGCGAAGAAGCCTGGCAGGCGCACAGGCTCTTGGTAATCGTAGCCGTCCTCTGCCAAGCGGCGCAGCAGCGTACCTGGCTCGACTTGACAAACCCATTCGTGCGTGTCGGGCGGCAGTGTGTCGGGCACGCGCAGGCGCACCAGCTCGGACTCAAACAGCGACTCGGGCATGGTGCGCTGCAGCCCAGCAGCGATGGGCACAACTAAGCACACTGCATCGCCTCGATGCAGCGCGTGCAGGGCGCGGATACGCTCGTGCAGTGTCTCCTGCTCCACGCCTGTCGGCTCCAGCAGGGGTGTCAGACTGCTGGGCACACGCAGCACGCGGCTCTCTGGTAAGCCTAACCTGAGCAAAATCGCCAGCCACTGCTCAGCACGCTCCAGCGAAGGCGTCAGCACGATAACGGGTCGCTCCTGTCGCGCTATCCACGAAGCAAGCAGCACAGGGCGCGACTCGAGGCACACCTCGCGCCAAACTGTGGGGCGTTCTGGCGCAGGCGTCGGCACAGCGAGACTGAGCCGTTGTAGCCATTCTGGGAGCATCCGAGCAGGATTGTACCTATCGCAAGGAAGATGGTTGCGGGGGTGGGATTTGAACCCACGACCTTCGGGTTATGAGCCCGACGAGCTACCGGACTGCTCCACCCCGCGTCTTTCTGCCTATCATAGTATACCATGTCGGTCAGGGAGTTTGTCAAGAGGTTAGGAAGGGTGTCCGAAGACTGTCTTCGGGGCGCGACGACTGGAACCGTTGGGCGTATACGCTACTTCTTAGTCATTCCCTTACTCGGCTTCGTCTTGGAATAACAGGCTCAGTTGTGTCCACGATCCGCTTTTGGGAAGGTTCGTTTGGAAAGAGGAAGCGAGAGCTGCTGCTAATCTGCGCTGTGGTGCAGGAAGTGGATACTGCGATATTTCATCGAGCGTTGCCCACGCGATGGCTCGATACTCCTCCGCTTGCGCCTCGCCTGCTTGCCACGTACACAGGTAGCCGTAAAGTTGAATGCGCGAGTAGGTCACGGTGTGTCGCACAAGCGTCAGAGCGCGTAGCGGGGCAGCCTGAATGCCCACTTGTCGTGCAGCACGTTCAGCGACGGCTTCGAGGCTCTCGTGAGTAACGCAAGTGGCACGGGGAAACTCCCATAGTCCGCCCCACAGCCCTTCTGGGGCGCGTTGTGCCAGCAGGTATCGCCGTTCGCGTTCGATAATCGCCGATACCTCGGTTATGGTGCGGAGGGGCGGGCGGCGACGCGGCTCAGGCACAGCTGTCGGTCGCCCCCGTCGGTACGCCTCACACAAGCAGCGCACAGGGCACGCATCACAGCGTGGCTGAGTCGGCGTGCAGACCGTCGAGCCAAGTTCCATCAGCGCTTGATTGAACTCGCCAGGGCGGACAGGATCGACCAGCTGCTCAGCAATCTGCCACAGCGATTTTTGCGCCTCAGTTGTTCTCAGATCGCCTGCAAGCCAGAGCAGGCGTGCCAGCACACGCACCACATTTCCGTCCACCACAGGTGCAGGTTGCCCGAAGGCGATACTGGCAATCGCACCCGCTGTGTATGCGCCAACTCCTGGCAACTCGCGCAGACGGTCGGGAGTGGACGGCAGCTGTCCGCCGTCGCGGACAACCTGCTGGGCGGCTCTGTGGAGGTTCCGCGCCCGCGCGTAGTAGCCCAGTCCCTCCCAATACCGCAATACCTCTTCCAACGGCGCCTCCGCTAACGCCTGCACCGTCGGAAAGCGCGCTATAAACCGTTCAAAGTAGGGAATGACAGTCGCAGTCTGCGTTTGCTGCAGCATCACCTCTGAGACCCACACGCGATACGGATCAGGATTGTCGCGCCAAGGAGTAGGACGCTTATGTGTCCCAAACCACTCTAACAGCGCGCGACGCAGCTCAGCTACCCAAGCAGGATCGAGGGCGAAGCTCGGCACGAAAGAATTCTACCGCGACCCTCGATTTCTCTTCCGCTCTTCTGTGAACCCCCTACTGGTGTCGAATGCTGAAGATTGCGCTCACTCGGAACCTTGGCTGCGAGTCGGTGCGTTTTCTTGTAGCTGTGGGGGAGGCGTCAGTTCTGCAGTGGGTTGCTGGGTCATCACAACTCTTGGCGTCCGCTGAGCGCGTAGCCCAGCGTGGCGGCGTCCGCGTAGTCCAGCTCGCCGCCGACGGGCATCCCGTAGGCAATGCGCGTGACGCGCACGCCCATCGGCTTGAGCAGTCGCGCGATGTAGAGCGCAGTTGCATCGCCTTCCACATTCGCTGGGGTGGCTAAAATCACCTCGCGGGGCTGCTCCGTGCGCACGCGCTCCACCAGCTCGCGCAGTTTCAAATCCTCAGGTTGCACGCCCTCAGCAGGCGAAATCAGCCCGTGTAGCACATGGTATAGCCCGCGATACTGCTCCAGTCGCTCTAAGGCGACCACATCGCGCGGGTCAGCAACCACGCAGATAGTATCTGCCTCGCGTGCAGGGTCACGACATAGCTCGCACAGCTCTGACTCGCTTAGGAAAAAGCACCGCTGACATAGGCGCGTGAGTTGCCGTGCCTGCACGAGGCTTTCGGCAAGGCGCAGCGCTTCCTCTTCGGGGCGGCGGATGAGATACAGCGCGAGCCGCTGTGCCGAGCGTGCCCCCACACCAGGCAATCGCTCCAGCTGCTGCATCAGCTGGCGCAAAGCAGGTGGAAACAGCATCGGCTAAAACGGCAGTCCGAGTTTGTCCAGCCCCAGCCCGCCCGCGAGCTGGCTCATGCGCTCGGCACGAATGTTCTCCGCTTGTGTCTGCGCCTCGCGCACCGCGCTCACAATCAGGTCTTGCAGCATTTCGGGGTCTTCTGGATCGATCGCTTCGGGCGCAATCTCCAGCCCCATCAGCACGCCCTTGCCGTTCACAGTGGCTTTCACCACGCCGCCGCCCGCTGTGGCATGCACTTGCAGGGCGTCCATCTCCTCTTCGAACCGTTGGGCTTGCTCCATCATGCGCTGCGCCTGTTCCATCATCTGACGCATCGACGCGCCGCCGGGCAGTTTGGGCATCTTCATCGGTTGTCGCCTCCGCCGTAGATTGTACCCAAAGGTATACTTGTTGCCACCTGAGGAGAGTGCAACAATGTCAACTATCCGAGTTACAGTTTGGGACGAGAACCCGCCCCATGTGAGCAGGAGCATCTATCCCCACAGCATTCGAGGCGCGATTGCCGACGGCTTGGCGCAGCTCAACGAAGGAACCCTTGAAATTCGCACGGCGCACTTGGACGAACCCGAACAGGGCTGCAGCCTCGAACGCCTGCAGCAGACGGATGTGCTGGTCTGGTGGGGGCATGTGCGCCACGGCGAGGTGCAAGATGCTGTCGCCGAGCGCATTCGCCAGCGCGTCCACCACGAGGGCATGGGACTGCTTGTGCTGCATTCGGGGCACTACTCCAAGCCGTTCCAGCGCGTGCTAAACTGCACGGGACATCTGAAAGGCGGCTGGCGCGAGCAGCACCCCGCTGAGCCAGAGCATGTGCGCGTATGTGCGCCGCAGCATCCAATCGCCCAAGGCGTTGACGATTTCGTCATCGAACACGAGGAAATGTACGGTGCGCCGTTCGATGTGCCCCCGCCGCTGGTGGTAGTGTTTCAGTCCTACTTTCCTGTCGGTGGAGAGTATTTCCCCAGCGGCTTATGCTGGACGGTCGGCGACGGGATTGACCCACATTTCACTTCCGGTCCTGGAGGCGGCGTCAATCAGGGATACGGCAAGGGACGCGTGTTCTACTTCCGTCCTGGGCACGAGAGCGTGCCGACCTATCATCACCCTGTGGTGCAGAAGGTGATCTACAACGGCGTGCTATGGTGCGCGAAGCGAACGGGCTGATTGACTTGCGTTCGGACACCGTGACCAAGCCCACGGCTGCGATGCGTCGCGCGATGGCGGAGGCGGAAGTAGGCGACGATGTGCTGGGCGACGACCCCACCGTGCAGCAGCTGGAGGAGGTCGCTGCTCAGCGCGTGGGCAAAGAGGCGGGTCTGTTTGTGCCCAGCGGCGTGATGGCGAATCTTGTGAGCCTGATGACGCTCACAGGGCGCAACGAGGAGGTCATCGTAGGTGACGAATCACACCTGTACACTGCGGAAGTGGGCGGGCTGGGCATTTTGGGCGGCGTGTTCCTGCATGTGCTGCCCAACCTGCCTGACGGCACAATCCCCCTTGAACGCCTGCGGCGCGCTATTCGCAGCGCAGTCTACACGCCCAAAACGCGTGTAATCAGCCTGGAGAACACGCACAACCGCTGCAGCGGGGCAGTTCTGCCGATGGAGTACCTCCAGCAAGTGGGAGCGTTGGCGCGGGAGCGCGGGGTCTTCCTGCACTTGGACGGGGCGCGGATTTTCAACGCAGCAATCGCACTCGGCATAGACGCAGCGACGATTGCCCAACCCTTCGAGGTGGTGAACTTCTGCTTCTCGAAGGGGCTGGGTGCGCCCGTCGGCTCGGTGGTGTGCGGTTCGCGGGCGTTTATTCAAGAGGCGCGTCGCACGCGCCGCATGCTCGGCGGCGGAATGCGCCAAGCGGGCGTGTTAGCCGCCGCCGCGCTGGTCGCGCTGAACGAGATGGTGGAACGCCTCGCTGAAGACCATCAGAACGCCCGCCTGCTGGCAGAAGGCTTGGCGAATATACGCGGGATTCGGATCGACCCTGCCCGCGTGCAGACCAACATCGTGATTTTCGAGATCGACCCCGCCACTGGCTGGGAAAGCTTGCGCCTGCAGCAGGCGTTGCAACAACAGGGCGTGCTGCTCTCGCTGTCAGGCACGCGCCTACGCGCTGTGACGCACTACGGTATCACACGGCATGATATAGAGCGCGCCCTGAGTGCCATCAATGCGTTAGTGAGCGGCGCTCACGCGCCACGCAAAACTTGAAACCTCCTTTTTGACTCTCATACCTATCGGGGTTTCTAATGAGACATCAGCCCTCACCCCCAGCCCCTCTCCCGCGACGCGGGAGAGGGGAGCCGAGTTCCCCCTCGCCCACGCAGTGGGAGAGGGGGCAAGGGGGTGAGGGCGAAAAAAAACAGGGCAATTTCAGATAGAGGAGACTTAAGTACCTCCCATACGAAATCGTTGCTCTGTCAGGATGCACACAGGGGCGCGCTCCTACACGAACGCGGTAGGGGCAGCCCCCTGTGGCTGCCCTGTAAAAGGAGACGATTTCATATCGGAAGCACTTACAAGTTATCCCCAGTGCTACCGAAGTTGAGTAGCACAATCAGCAGGTCGGCATCGTTGACAAAAGAGTCGCCGTTCAAATCGGAAGCGGCGTTGCTGCCCCCGAAGTTGAGCAGCACCTGCAGCAGGTCAGCATCATTCACCACATTATCACCATTCACATCGCCGTTGGTCAGCGCGAAGTTCTGCGTCACCGTGCCGTTCAAGTTCAGGCTCACCTTCTTCGCTAAGCCGGGCACAACTTGCGCCAGCACTTCGGCATTGCCTGTCTCGTTCACGCGCAGCGAATACGCGCCATTTGCTGCCAGCGTAGTGGTGTAGGTGCGGATGTTCGCACCCTGCTTGACACGGATGGTCGCCTGCCTGCCCGCGTAGCTGCCCGTGTAGCCGTTGACGGTAATAGTACCCTGCAGCTGCGTACCTTGCGGCACCGCCTCGCCAAAAATCCGCACACCAAAAGTGGCGGGCACATTCTGCTCAAGGCGATAAGCCCGATACCGTTCCTCCGTCTGCGGCTCGTATTGCAGGAAGTAGTCAAAGTTCGCGTCGCCAGGCAAATCACCACACACCCACGCGCCTGGAGGAGAGACCTTCAAACCGATATAGAACGCAAAGGTCTCAAACGGTTCCTCCAACCGACCCGACTGCACAGTGAACAGTTCTTTCGTGGGCAAGGTCGCCAATCGCCAGACGCCTGCGGTGGGGACACTCACGGTGTGTGGCCCCTGATTAGCTCCCAGAAAGGTGCGCGGCGGATCGTTCAGGGGAAAGGGCGGGAAGTCGTCGCTTGCATCCGTCCAGAAGCCCTGCAGCTGATAGTTGCCGCGACGCGGGAAATAGACCATAATCTCCACTCGGCATACGCGGAACCTGCCCTGACCGCTCTCGTCCAGAAATGTGTTGATGAGCGCGTCGTCCAGCACGATGAAATTGCTTTCATAGGCGTAGAATTGACCCGCCGTTGCGAAGCGGTAGTAGAGCAGTTGTTGACACGCGCCCGAAGCAGGAAAGAAATCGTTGCCCCCAAAATCGGGCTGCCAAGTGATCTTGGGCGGGAAAATCGCTTGGCTCAAATCATCTGCGCTCAGCGTCTGCACAATCTGCACATTATCGAGGCGTTCCACAAGGTGCCAAGGACCAAGTTCAGTCCATCCGTCGTTTTGCGCGATACCGCACGCGGCAATCGTCGCTGCCGCACAAAAAGCAACTATTCGTCGCATAGGTTAGCCCTCCATAGTAGCACGGAGTGTTCAAGGCTCATCTGAGCACAAGTAGATTGCCCAGCGCGCCTTCCATAATTATAACCCAACTTGCTACCTATCGGTTTTGAGCGGGCGAGATTGCTCGCTCCGCTCGGAATGACAACGCTCTGCACGCGAAAGTGAACCTGTCATTCCGAGCCGCAGGCGAGGAATCTCGGATAGGTAGCAAGTTGGGTTAATTATACACCATTCTCTTCCTTTCCCGCTGCACAGCTCAAGCGACTGCCTAAGAGGCTTCGCTGTGTAGCGTCGGCGTCCCCGCCAAGGATGCACGGGCAAGACTGCCCGTGCCACATTCGTAGCGTCGGCGTCCGCGCCGACGCTACGGTACGACGGCATCTTGCCGTCGGTACATCGCAACTTATACCAGTCGCCGTTTCAGACGCCGTGCTGCCCTCACCCCCTGCCCCCTCTCCCACCGCGTGGGAGAGGGGGAAGTGTAGGGGCGAGGTGACCTCGCCCCAACGCCCAGTTGACTCCCCTCTCCCCCGTGGCAGGAGAGGGGCTGGGGGTGAGGGCACAACGACATTTGAAACGCCGATTGGTATTAGCACCCCCGATGGGGTATAGTTGTACGAGGGCAGGAGGCACACTCAGCACGGAGGCGAACGATGGAGAACCGCGCGGAGGCTCTACTTGCGGAACTGCGCACAGCACTGCAGCAGCCCGACGGGGCACTCCAACAGTTGACGACCGAGTACGCTCCGCAAGATATCGCCGAAGCCCTCTCACTGATGGACAGCCCCGCCGAGCAAGCCTACGCCCTACTGCAGATGGACGAAGCCGTCGCCTCCGAAATCATCGAGTACCTCGAACCCGCGCTGGTTGAAGAGATTTTTGACCATATCCCCGTCGAGAAAGCCGCTCGCTTACTGCAGCTCATCCCTGCCGACGACGCCGCGCAAATCATCGATGAACTCGACGAGGCGAAAGCGGAGGCGCTGCTGCAACAGATGGCGCCGCCCGAAGCCCGCGAAGTGCGCGAACTGCTGGAATACCCCGAAAATACCGCTGGTCGCCTGATGGTGCGCCAGTATGTGCGCGTGCGCCCCGACTGGACTGCCGAAATGACTCTGGATTACCTGCGCCAAGCAGGACGCGAAATCGAGACCATCTACTACCTATATGCGGTGGACACGCGCCAGCGGCTGGTGGGCGTCTGCTCGCTGCGCGATGTGGTCGTTGCCGACCCCAGCAAGCGCATCGAGCAGATTATGAATCCTGAGCCTATCGTGGTCAAGCCCGAGACCGACCAAGAAGAAGTCGCGAACCTGCTCTCCAAGTACGACTTGCTCGCCTTGCCTGTGGTGGATGAGCTGGGGCGCATGCTGGGCATCGTGACGGTGGACGATGTGGTCGACATTCTGGTGAGCGAGAGCACAGAAGATGTGTTGAAGCTTGGCGGTGTGGAGGCGACCGAAGAGCCGTATTTCCGCCTCACGCCGTGGGATTTGGCTCGCAAGCGCGTGCGCTGGCTGGTGTTTCTGTTTGTAGCGCAACTGCTTTCAGGCGCAGTGCTACGCACCTATGACGAAGCGATTCAGGAAGTCACGGCGCTGGCGTGGTTCATTCCGCTGCTGATTGGCTCAGGCGGCAACGCGGGGGCACAAACCACCACCACGATTACCCGCGCAATTGCGCTGGGCGAAGTGCGTTGGCATCACATCTTGCGTGTGATTGCGCGCGAGCTGCGCACAGGGCTGCTGCTGGGCGCGCTGGTCGGCGTCATCGGCATTCTTAATGCGCTGTTTTGGACACGACTGGGCTACAGCTGGGAAAAGCAGCTGGATATTGCGCTTACCGTAGGGCTGGCGCAGGTGGGCATCATCACGCTGGCAACCACCGTCGGCGCGTGTCTGCCGATTATCGCCAAACGGCTCAACATCGACCCTGCCGTCATGTCCGCGCCGTTTATCACCACGATTGTGGACGCCTCAGGGCTGCTGCTCTACTTCACGCTGGCGCAACTGATTGTGTTCCGCTGAGACCTCCAAAAAGGGGCGCCATGGGCTATAATAGACTCGGCTCTTGAACCGCTTCAAGTCAGGGGAGTCGAACGATGCGCTGGATATTGTTGTTATGGACAGGCATTTGGGCGTGGGCACAGGCAGATGAGTTTGCGCATCCCGCCATCTATCGGGACTACCCAGCGGGACGCTGGGAAGACTGGTCGTGGGCGAACCGCGAAATGCGCAACACCAGCCCCGTGCGCTCAGGACAGCACTCAATCCGCGTGGACTTTTACCCGTGGTCGTCGCTTTTTTTCAAGAACCCGAGCGGCTTCGTGGTGGATGGCTTCAGCCATCTGGAGTTTTGGGTGCATGGGGGCAGTGCGGGCAACCCGAACTTTCGCCTTCGCGCGGAGGTCAACGGCGTCGACCGCGCCCTCGTGCCCGTGTCGCAGTTCGTGAGCAACATTCCGCCGAATCAGTGGACGCGCGTGCTGGTGCCGCTCAGTGCGCTGGGCGTCAATCCAGGCGATCGGCTCACGGGCATCCATTTTCGCGAGTTTTCGGGGCAGAGCGTGCCGACCTTCTACATAGACGACATTCGCCTGATTCGGGCAAATGTCAGTGACCGCGCCACGGCGACAGTGAACTTCAACGCTTCGGGACGCACCATCACGAAGCCGATGCTGGGAATCAATGTCGCCTGCTGGGACTGGTTTCTGACTACAGCTGAGCGACGTGCGCTGCTGAAACGGCTCAACTTAGGTGCAATGCGCTACCCAGGTGGCTCGATCACGAATGAGTACGACTGGCGCAACAACCGCAACCGTCGCTACGGGCACACCTACGGTACAAACACAGACGGCTTTTTGAGTGTGGCGAACGAGATAGGCGCGGAGAAGGTCATCTGCGTCAACTACGGCTCAGGAACGCCCCAAGAAGCCGCCGACTGGGTGCAGTATGCCAACATCCAGCGGGGTGGCAGCGTGCGCTACTGGACTATCGGCAACGAAAACTACGGCTCGTGGGAGTACGATACCCACCCCAACCGCCA
>JANXCK010000072.1 GCA_025060055.1 Fimbriimonadales bacterium
GGGCGTGGTTTGAAGCCGAAGGTGGCGTTGTGTGCGGTGGCGCGTCGGTTGGTGGTGGTGTTGAACGCGATGGTACGGGAGGGGCAGTGTTATGAGCGGGTTTTGGGGGAGGGGACTTGACTTTTCAATACCCGTGCTCCCGCGTGGCGGGAGAAGGGAGTCAAGTTCCCCCTCGCCCACGCGGTGGGCGAGGGGGCAGGGGGCGAGGGCAAATGAAGCATTTGAAACCCCGATGGGTAGAATACCAATCGCCAAAGCAAACGCCGTGATGTCGTCGGCGTCCCGCCGACGCTACGCCTCGCCACCTACCAGGTAGCGCGTGCCCAACGCGATAAACGCCTCGCGGTCAATCTCGGCGGGCAGCGGGTAGCTCTGGGCGAACATGCGCCACTCGTCGACCAGCGTAAGGCGAGGCTCCCCCTCGTCGCGTTCTGACGAGGGGGACTGCCCTGAACGCACGCCTACGCGCGGCGGGCGCGGGTCAAAATGGTAGTGCAGCGCACGCATCTTCAGCTCGCGCAGCAGCTCCCCGTCCAACTGGCTGCGCAGCTCAGGCAGCAGATTGTAGACGCGCTGGCGCACAATTGCGCCGTCGAAGTCCTCTACGGCGTTCGCCCGCGCCTCTATCGCGTCGTTGAGTTCCGCAACGCTCAGCTCGGCGGCGTCAATCGGGGTCAAGTCATACACCTTGCGCGTCGGCACGGGGTGAAACTCGTGAGCGCGGGTGGTCGCATCGTAAAGCACCCAGCCCTTGGCTCTGCCCGACTCTTCCCAGATGTTCGTGCTGGTGAACTCCGTCGCGCCCGCGTACAGCGCGTTCGGGGCAACTTGCGTGTACAGATGCCAATCGCCCAGCGCAATGTAGTCCCATTCCTCGCGCACGATTTTTTGCCTGTCGATCGGTCGCTCCAGCGCGAAGGGTGTAATCCCTTCCAGCAAGCCGTGCAGGAGCATCAGGTTCCAGCGGGCGTTGGGGTTCGGTTCCAGAATGCGTTGTTCCAACTCGTTCACGCCGCGCGCGGGAATGCAGAGCAGGCTCGCACTCAGGGCGGACAACTCCAGCTGCGTAATCTGGTCGAACACAACTTGGATTCCCGGAATGTGTGTCAGCAAGGCGAGGATGCAGCTACTCTCGGCAATTCGGGGTGTTTCGTGATTGCCCGCAATAATCACCAGTGGCGCGCCCCTGCGCTGAGCTTGGAGTTCCATTAGGTACTTGTAGGCGGTAATCAGGCTGCTGTTGGGCGGGCGCACGGTGTGGAACAGGTCGCCAGTAATCAGAATCAGGTCGGGTTCGGCATCGAGAATTGCACGCAGGGCACTTCGAAAGGCGCGCAGCACATCTGCTTCGCGCTGGTTCATCCCGCGCTCGTTCGTGCGACTGTAGGCACGATAGCCCAGATGGATATCGCTGATGTGCGCTACTCGCATTGCCCGCAAGTATACCTACCAGCGGGCGGCGGTATCGGACGCGCTCTCACTCGTAGCGCAACGCCTCGACGGGGTCTTTACGCGCAGCGCGCGCCGCGGGCAGCACGCCGAACACTAAGCCCACCACGCCGCACACGGTCAGTGCCAAGAGAATCGTGTCGAGCGTCACTGCGGGCGTGAGTACCGTCAACTGGTCGATTGCAACGCATGCGCCCCAGCCGATGAGCGCGCCTATCAGACCGCCCACTAAGGCAATCAGGCACGCCTCCATCAGGAACTGCCAGAAGATGTCGCGCTGTCGTGCCCCGACCGTTTTGCGGATGCCAATCTCGCGCACGCGCTCCGTGACGCTCATCAACATCACGTTCATCACGCCGATCCCTCCAACAATCAGCGCGATTGAGGTAATCCCTGTGAGCGCGACTGAGACAATCTGTAGCAGCGTAAAGAGGCGACTGAGCAGCTCCTGTTGGGTCAGCACGGAGAAGTCCTCGCTGCCGTCGTGGCTGCGCAGCACCGCTGCCTTGATACGCGCCTGGAGCAGGGCAGGCTCCACATCGGGCGCGGTTTGGGCAATCACGCGGTGGATTTGTTGGCTGCCCATCGCTTGTTGCAGAGCGCGAATCGGCGCGTAGATGGCGAACTCAAAGCCGCCACTGCCCAGCAGCGAGCGGCTCGTCTCTTCCGCCGTGACGCCAATCACGGTGAACGGCTTGCCATTCAGCAGCACCTGCTCGCCAACGGGGTTCGCGTCGCCAAACAGCTGCGCCGCGGGCTTAGGACCGAGCACGCAAACGAACTGTTCCATCTCTTGATGCGTGAACAGCCGCCCGTACTTGAGGGTGTGAGAGCGCATCTGGAACCATTCGGGCGTTGTGCCCAAGATGAGCGCGGCGTCTGCCCAGCGGTGGGCACGCTGCGCGCCGCCCGCCACGAACATAATCGGCGCAACGCGTCGCACGCCCGGCGCGCGTGCCACCGCCGCGATGTCGCCTTCACGCAGCGTGCTGATGCCGATGAAACTCATCGGGTTGAACGGGTTTTCAGGACTAAGCCGCCCTGGCAACACGATGACCAAGTTCACGCCCAACGCCTCCACCTGCGCTGCCACATCCCGCTGCACGCCCTTGCCCAGCGAGACCAGCACCACAATCGCTGCCACGCCCACCGCCATGCCCAAACCGCTCAACAGCGTGCGCCGCGGGGTCATCCATATCGATTCCAACGCCGCTTGGAAACTTTTTCTTAG
Organism: Fimbriimonadales bacterium; assembly: GCA_025060055.1. Lineage (GTDB taxonomy): Bacteria > Armatimonadota > Fimbriimonadia > Fimbriimonadales > GBS-DC > GBS-DC. The sequence goes on from JANXCK010000072.1 coordinate 2,681, forward strand.
CATCGCCCGTATTCCTAAGTGAAGGACGCAGGTGAATCGTCCCGAAATCCCCTGAGAAGGTCACTTGGGGGTCTTAAAATTTGCGACCGATGTGCCATAATCTTAAGTGGGAACGAGTTCACCTTCCTTCCTTGGGGGTGGCAGGCTTTGCTCTCCTTTCACTGCCACCCTCCTTTTTATTAGACCCCCTTGAAACGGACACCCCCTGTTTGGGGTATAATTAGGCGCGACGGCGAGGCGCCGTACCCAAGTGGCTAAGGGGAGGGTCTGCAAAACCCTTATTCGTGGGTTCGATTCCCACCGGCGCCTCCAGACTTCAGCTCCCGCTGTTGTTCCCATCTTGTGTAGGCGTGTTGCCGATGACTTCCACAGGCGCATGGAGCCACTGACCGTCCACATACGCGCTGATTACGCCCCGACCGGGGCGCAGAGCGCGAAATCTGCCCCACTGGTCGATAAACCCCAGTCCGTTTGCGCCCCAAACCGCTTCCCAAGTGGAGACGGGCTGCTCGTCGCGCATTAGGCGAAAGCGCACCTGCTCGCCCACTTTGAGCGTCGCGCTGGGCGGCTCGATGCGGTAGTTGGTGTAGCGCGGCAGAGCGGGACGCCTTGCGTCGTCGTAGACCAGCCAAGCGTTGGAGACGGGACGCTCCGTGCCATCGGATGGGCTATTCACCACCAGGTTGCGCACCACCAGCGTTGTGGAGCCGCCGCCGTCCAGATTGATGGCTTCCACCGCGCCGTAGCGCGCCAGAATCTGCGCCAGTTCACCAAGCGTTGCGCCCTGACTGTGGGGTTGCCGCCCGTCCACCGTGAGCCAAATCACTTCACCGGTGGCGGTGCGCCCGACCGCTGTGCGGGGATGGCGTCGCTCCACAAAAGTCTGTCGGTTGAACCCTCCGCCGACTTCCTCTGGCGCGAGAATCGTGCCGTTGCGAATCAGCCACGGTCCGCCAGCAACCGCTTCTTGCACGGCGTGCCAGTGCGTTGCGCCGTCGCCTTGCAGATTCACGCGAATTGCGATTCGGTCGCCTGGCTGGAGTGTCCTGAGGAACTCGGTGGCGGCGCCGATGCCCATCAGGGCGCCGCCCGTGATGGGGATGGGCACGGTGTCGCCTTCGCGTACCTCGCGCACAACCGCTTGCACCGTTGCCCCTACCCGCAGTGGGCGCTGCAGCGCGTCCAGCACGACGGCGACGACACGCCCTGTTGCCTGCGCGGTTGCCCCATAAAACGGCGTGAACAGCACCAGGTCGTTTTCCGCCTTTGCGACACGATTGATGCCCGTGATTGCCTGCTCCGTCCCGTCGGGGCGCACAACGGCAGCATCCAGCACTGGTTCACCGATGATGATCTGCCCCGTGGCAGTCCAACCGACGCTGGGTCTGCCCGGAAACGGCTCGCTGACCAGCTCGCCGTTGACGATACACAGCCCCAGCGGGTCGCCCCCATCAAAGAAATCGGCGTTGATGGCAGCTAAGGCACGGTGTCGCCACGCCATCCGACTGGTCAGCTCACGCCCACGCAGCGCACCTTCCAGATTCACCACATCGTTGCCCAGCACGGAGCGGAAGCTGACCGCTCGTGCAGGCGTGATGCGCACGCCCTGAATGGCTAAGGGCGGGTTCGTGGAAACCTCCTGAAACAGCACCAAGTGGGGGCTAATCCGCTTCTCGATTTTCTCAGGCGGCGATTGCTGTAAGGC
>JANXCK010000005.1 GCA_025060055.1 Fimbriimonadales bacterium
ACCTGCTCCAGAACGGGGATGAGGTCTTGGGCGGCGCTAATCTTCTTCTCGTAGAGCAGGATGTACGGCTCTTCCAGCACGGCTTCCATGCGCTCAGGGTCGGTGATGAAGTAGGGCGAGATGTAGCCCCGATCGAAGCGCATGCCTTCCACAACCTCTACCGTCGTCTCCGTGCCTTTGGATTCCTCGACGGTGATGACGCCGTCTTTGGTGACCTTCTCGATGGCGTCGGCGACGACCTTGCCAATCGCGGGGTCATTTGCGGAAATCGTGGCGACTTGTTCGATTGCAGCGCGCCCCTCGACTTGGGTGGCGGTCTGCTTGATGAAGTTCACGGCTGCCTCCACCGCCTTGTCGATGCCGCGCTTGACATACATTGGGTTTGCGCCCGCAGCGACGGCTTTCAGCCCTTCCTTGAAGATGGCTTGCGCCAGCACAGTGGCGGTGGTGGTTCCGTCGCCAGCGACATCGTTGGTTTTGGACGCCACCTCGCGCACAAGTTGCGCGCCCATGTTCTCGAAGCGGTCTTCTAACTCGATCTCTTTAGCGATGGTGACGCCGTCGTTGATGACTGTGGGGGAGCCGAACTTCTTCTCTAAAACAACATTTCTGCCTCGCGGTCCGAGGGTGACCTTCACGGCATTGGCAATCGTATCGACGCCGCGTTCTAAGGCGTGTCGTGCCTGCTCAGTGTACAAAATTTCCTTCGCTGCCATCGTTTGCTCTCACCTCCGTCCATTTAGTTTTCCAAAATCGCTAAGATATCATCCTCGCGTAGGATGATGTATTCTTCACCGCCTATCTTGATTTCTGTACCGCCGTACTTAGAGAAGAGTACCTTGTCACCAACCTTCACCTGCAGAGGGACGACCTTGCCGTCGTCTGTGATGCGCCCGCTGCCGACCGCCATGACCTCGCCCTCCTGAGGTCGTTCTTTCGCGGTGTCGGGCAAGATAATCCCGCTTTGAGTGGTCTCCTCCGCAGATTTCGGGCGCACGACAACGCGATCACCAATCGGCCTCAGCATCTCCACAACACCTCCTTCTCCGATGATGGTTCAAACTGCCATAAATTTAGCACTCGCAACTCGCGAGTGCTGAACGCGAATGTATTTATACCCTATGGCAGTAGGGTTTGTCAAGGGTTGCGGGCATCTCTGGGCAGATTCGGGCGAAATTTCCGCATTTTTGCGGGGGAGTCCTGCTCGTTTAGGGGGCAAGGCGCAAGTTATCCGCCAGATACCAGCCCCCAAGTAGCGCCAAAAAGAGCAGGTTGCCGCCAAACAGCAGCGTGTGGAGCCAGTCGTGCGGGTAGAGCCACGCAAATCCGAGAGTGAGCGCGCCGCCGACAGCAAACACCCGTGCCACCGAGCGACTTAGCCCTCCCTGTGTGAGTGCCAGCAGCGTGTAAAGCAGGATCGCCAGCGGGAAGCAGAGCGCGCTGAGCGCCACCAGTGCGTTGCCTGCCGAGAGCTGCCCGCCGTGTCGCCGCCACGGGAACGCATCGCCAATCGGCGCAACCCAACGACTGACCGCCATCAGGAACCCTGTTAGGAAACCTGCCAATCCCAAGTAGGTGAGCAAGTTGAGACTCCAGCCCATCAACACGGGGGTTCCTGGCACAGTGTAGGCTAAGGTGAGCAGGAACAGCACCGCGCCCCAGCCCAGCGACTGGGCTGCATATAGTTTCCATTCAGGGGGCAATCGCAGCACGGGCAGGTGGCGTATAATCGGCGAGGGCGGAGCGGACGATTTCGCGCGCGTGCGCTCCAGCATGCTCTCCAGTTTGCGCTGCAGGTCAGGGTTGTCGGGGTCTAATTGGATGGCATAGCTGTAGGCGTTGAGCGCGGCTTCGTAGTGCCCTTGCGTGCGGTACACATCGCCGATAATCTCGTGTCCTTTGGCATGGCGCGGGGCGAGGCGCGTGGCGTGCTTTGCCCAATAAAGCGCGTCTTGCATCCGCCCCTGCAGGAAGGCACGCTCCGCTTGCATAATCACGCGACGCAGCTCATCGGTTGGCGCAGTGCGCTTTTGGGACGGCTCGGATGCCGAGCGTGGGGGCGGCTGCGAGCGGGGCTGGCTGTAGCGTGCGCTGGGCGGCTCGCCCTGTTGCAGGCGTAGCAGCGCGTCGTAGTGCCGCCGCCGTTCAGGGTCTGATAGCACCTGATACGCCTCCTGAATCTGCAAAAACTTCTCCTTCGCCTGCGGTGAGGGGTTCACATCAGGATGGTACTGACGCACGAGTTCGCGATAACGACGCCGTATTGCCTCTTGCGTCGCATGCATCGACAGCCCCAGCACCTCATAGTGGTTCCGCATCACCACGCATCTGAGATTGTCGCGTCGACTGCGCAGGTTCTCTTCACAAGCGCCTGCTTGTTTCGCGTGCAGAATTATACCGAGTGGGGGGTAAAAACTCAGAACCTGGCGCGGGGTATTCTTCTTGGGCGTGGAGAACACGCCTGTGTGCCCACGAATGTTATACCAAACGGGATTTCAAATGCCGTTGTGCCCTCACCCCCAGCCCCTTTCCCAGAGGGAGAGGGGAGCCAAATTCCCCCTCTCCCACAGCGTGGGAGAGGGGGACAAAGGGGGTGAGGGCAATACGGCGTCCGAATTACCCTACGCGCTGCTGCGCTACTCCACACCAGAGGGACGCTGTCGCTGGCTGCAGGGGCGAAGCCCTGTGCGCATAGTGCAGGCGCGCACGCATGCGGAAGTCTTGCCTGCCTTGAGGCAGGTGGAGCAAGCAACACGCGCGGGGCTGTACGCCGTTGGGTTCGTCAGCTACGAAGCCGCACACGGCTTCGACACGGCGTTTCCTGCAACGCCCTCGACATACCCGCTGGCGTGGTTCGGACTATATCGCCAGCTACAGGAAACAACGGCACAATCAGCGGACGCTGGATTGATCCATCGCCTCTGCTGGCAGCCGACGCTGTGCCAGTCAGCATATGACCACGCCGTAGAGCGCATTCGCGAGCTTATCGGGGCAGGCGATGTGTATCAGGTGAACTACAGTTTTCGCCTGCGCGCCCCGTTCGAGGGCGACCCGCTTGCGCTGTTCTGGCAGCTGTACAACGCTCAACCTGTGCCGTATGCTGCCTACATCGATACGGGCGAACTCGCGATTCTTTCGCTGTCGCCGGAGCTGTTTTTCGCGCTGGAGGGCGAGCGGATTATCTCGCGCCCGATGAAAGGCACAGCCCCTCGCGGGATGACGCTGGAAGACGATACAAGGCGGGCGCAGGCGTTGCACGGTAGCGAGAAGAACCGCGCTGAGAACCTGATGATTGTGGACATGGTGCGCAACGACTTGGGACGGATTGCCAAAGTAGGCAGCGTGCGTGTTCCCCGCCTGTTCGAGACCGAGCGGTACGCCACTCTCTGGCAGATGACCTCCACGGTAGAGGCTCGCACAGACGCGCCGCTGTGCGCAATCTTCCGTGCGCTGTTTCCCCCTGCGTCCGTTACGGGTGCGCCCAAAATCCGCGCCACGCAGGTAATCCATGAGCTGGAGACCACGCCACGCGGCGTGTACACAGGCGCAATCGGCGTCATCCTACCCGAACGAAAAGCGCAGTTCAATGTAGCCATCCGCACGCTGGTTTACCATCGCGACGGGGCGCAGCTGGAGTACGGCGTCGGCAGCGGGGTCGTGTGGGACTCCGAAACGCAAGCAGAGTATCAGGAGTGCCTCACGAAGGCGCAAATCGTGCTGAGTCCGCGCCCAGAGTTTGCACTTCTGGAGACGCTGCTGTGGCGTCCTTGTCGGGGCTACTTCCTGCTGGAGAGGCACCTGCGACGCTTGCAACGCTCGGCGGACTATTTCGGCTTCCCGCTCGATGTGGCAGCGGTTAGGGAACAGCTGCTCTGCGTGGCACAGACACGCTTGTCCGTGCAAAATCGTTCGGACGCTTGCGCGACGGGACGCGCCTTTCGCGTTCGCCTGCTTGTTGACCGCCACGGCACGGCGCGCCTTGAGTACGCCCCGTTGGAACCCACGCCGAAGGTGTGGCGCGTCGCACTTGCCCCAGAGCCAATAGACCCGCACGATGTGTTCCTTTATCACAAGACCACGCGGCGTGAGGTCTACGAACGGGCACGCGCTGCCCGCCCCAACTGCGACGATGTTATCTTATGGAACCCACGCGGCGCAATCACCGAGTCCACTGTTGCGAATGTAGTTGTGAACCTCAACGGCAGACTTTACACGCCCCCGACAGAGTGCGGTCTCTTAGGTGGCGTGTACCGCGAACACCTGATCGAACGCGGCAAGCTGCAAGAACGAGTCATCACGATACAGGAGCTACAGCATGCGAAAGCGTTATACCTGATTAATTCAGTGCGCGGATGGATCAAGGCATTGTTTCTCTCGCCCTCGTCCCCAGCCTTTCGGTCGGAGGGAAATGGAGACGCAGTCCCCTCTCTTCCCACCGCGTGAGAGGGGGCAACACCATAGGGAGGGGCGCGTCGCGGGTGCGCCCAAAACAGGAGGATTTCACATTCAGGGGACATAATACCAATCGCCGTTTCAGACACCGTGTTGCCCTCACCCCCTGCCCCCTCTCCCACCGCGTGGGAGAGGGGGGAGTCGGACTCCCCTCTCCCGCTACGCGGGAGAGGGGCTGGGGGTGAGGGCACAACGACATTTGAAATGCCGATTGGTATTAGCACCCGCGACCGAAGTTGGACACCACAAGCCGCAGGTCAGCACTGTCTACAACCCCGTCGCCGTTCGCGTCGCCCTGACCGCCTGGACTGCCAAAGTTGAGCAGCACGAGGAGCAGATCGATGTCGTTCACGCAGCCGTCGCCATTCACATCGCCGGCTCGCCGCTCGACCTG
>JANXCK010000240.1 GCA_025060055.1 Fimbriimonadales bacterium
AGCGGCTTGCGCCTTTAGATGACCCAGCCGAAGCCAGACCATCCACATCCGGTATTAGCCCGAGTTTCCCCGGGTTGTCCCAGTCTTCGGGGCAGGTTACCCACGTGTTACTCCGCCGTTCGCCGCTCTCGGCTCCCCGAAGGGGAGCCTACCGCTCGACTTGCATGTCTAAGGCACGCCGCCAGCGTTCGCCCTGAGCCAGGATCAAACTCTCCGTCAGAAAACGCTTCATCCCGCCAAAGCGGGCTTGTTTTCTGAACTATTGACTGGGCTCGCAAAGCGTTCACTTACCTGCTCGGTTTTCAAGGTACACACACGCCAACAAACCCCGATGGGTATCGTCGGCGAGTCAGATTATACCACATCCCAGGCGCGTTTGTCAAGGGCAGATGCCCTGCTTTGTGCAGCTTCTTGGGATCTCAAGGTGCGTACACGCTCCGAACCCTTTGCTCGAAGCGGACTATATAATACCATGCCGATGACTGGTTTGTCAAGGGGCAGGGGATTGTTCGAGAAAAATCCGCCTCGCACCAGCAGCAGACGCAGAAATCCGTCCCCACAATTCAGGTTGTAGGGACACACCCCCGTGCATCCCTGAACCCAACCGCTTCCCGAACACCCTTGGAAGGTCTGAGGGCAAACGGTGTTTCCAAGCAGTTCCCAACAGCATCATACCCCCTGATGTGGTACAATATCGATGCCGAATGATCGCGCGGAGGACAGTCAATGAAGAAGATTCTGGTAGTAGACGACGAACGGTCTATTGTGCGCCTGATTCAGGTGAATCTGGAGCGGCAGGGCTACAATGTGGTCACAGCGCACGACGGTAAGGAAGCGCTGGAGAAGGTCGCTTCAGAAAAGCCGGATCTGGTGGTGCTTGATGTGATGATGCCCTACATGGATGGTTTCGAAGTGTTGCGCAATCTACGGCGTAATCCCGAAACCGCCGAGTTGCCCGTGATTATGCTCACCGCGAAGGCACAGGACCAAGATGTGTTTCGCGGCTGGCAAGAGGGCGTCGATATGTACCTCACAAAGCCGTTCAACCCACAAGAACTGATTACTTTTGTGAAGCGCATCTTCCGCTCCCGCGAGATGGGCGAAGACAGTGAAGGACGCTATGAACTCTAACAACACGGCTCGCTGCTATTACGGCTGGCTGATTGGTGCCGCGCTGGTCACGGCGACCGTGACCGCACTTGCTATCATCCGCAGGCTACACGAGAAGCAGGCGCAGCCCGAATACCGAGCGGAGCGTGCCTACCAGCGCGGTGTCAAACAGGTACAGGCAGTCGAGGAGCGCATCCCGCGCTGGCTGGCAGAGCGCAGCTGAGCGATTGGTTTCTTTCAGAGCAACGCCCCGCGAGCGCGTTGCTCGTCCTGTTGCCTACTCAGGAGGCTTAGCAACCGTGTCCGTCTCAGTCGTGGTCGGCGCCCAGTGGGGCGATGAAGCGAAAGGGAAAATCGTTGACCTGCTGGCGCAACGCGCCCGCTACGTGGTGCGCTACGCAGGCGGCAGCAACGCAGGTCATACCGTCTGCACCAACGGAACCACCTACAAGTTTCACCTCATTCCCGCAGGGGTTTTGCATCCCCATGTAACCGCCGTGATTGCAGACGGCGTCGTGATGGACTTGCGGGCGTTCAACATTGAGGCGGCGGCACTGCGCGAGCAGGGCGTAGACCTGTCGCGCCTGCGCATCGGGCTGGGTGTCCACCTCACAATGCCATATCACCGCTTGCTGGACGAACTGGAAGAGGCGCAGATTGAGGGCAGAATCGGCACCACCAAGCGCGGCATCGGACCGACCTACGCCGACAAAGCGTGGCGCATCGGAATCCGTGTGGCAGACCTGTTGGAACGCGAGCGACTGGCGCAGCGCCTGCAGCGCGTACTCCAGCGGCGCAATCCCACTATCCAGCGCGTGTACGGTGCGAAACCGCTCGACGCCAACGCGCTCCTTGAAGAGTTCGCTCGCTACGCTGAGCAGATACGCCCCTGCGTGTGCGACGTGCCCCATCTGCTGATGCAAGCGGTGGAGCGTGGCGAGCCAATCCTTATGGAAGGCGCGCAAGGCACTCTGCTCGATTTGGACTACGGCACTTATCCGTATGTGACCTCATCGCATCCCGTGGCAGCGGGCGCGTGCTTGGGCACGGGCATTGCGCCCAACCGCCTAACCGAAATCTGGGGTGTCGCGAAGGCATACACCACGCGCGTCGGCGAAGGACCGTTCCCCACCGAGCTGGAAGACGAGGTGGGCGATCGAATCCGCAATCGCGGGCGCGAATACGGCACGACCACTGGCAGGGCGCGGCGCGTCGGTTGGCTCGATCTGGTCGCCCTGCGCTACGCTGCCCGCATCAACGGCTTCACCGCGCTCGCCGTCACCCTGCTCGATGTGTTGTCGGGGTTCCCCACCCTCAAGGTCTGCGTCGCCTACCGGCTCAACGGCAAAGAGATATCCGACTTTGTCGCCGACGCGCCCACACTGGCACGCTGCGAACCCATCTACGCCGAACTGCCCGGCTGGCACGAGGAAATCGACCACTGCCGCACGCTCAGCGAGCTGCCTCCGAATGCCCGCACCTACCTGAACTTCATTGAAGAGTATGTTGGCGTCCCAATCCGCCTGATTTCAGTCGGTCCCAGCCGCGAGCAAACCATCGAGTGCCTCTGAGCGCCGTTTCAGTTCGGCTCGCGCGCCGCGCGAATCGCGCGAATCGCCTGTAAATGCTCCTCG
>JANXCK010000277.1 GCA_025060055.1 Fimbriimonadales bacterium
AGTAGGCTCCCAAGCGCACGCGGGCAACAGCGGTCTCAAGCTGCGCTGTCGCCGTTGCCACCACCAAAATCATCAACGCGCTCAACGCGCTCCTGCGTATCCAGTGATTGTTCATCGTTCCGCTAACCTCCGTGTTCTGAAAAGAATCCCATCCCCCGATTCGGCGTGGCGACACCGCTTCCTGCTGTGGAGGGCGAAGGACTTAGGGTATGGTTTTCCCAAACTTAGCAGGAGTTCCGTGCAGTCTCGCGAATAGAAGGACGCATGCAACGCGTGGCTCTACTGGGCATTTGTCTGGCAAGCATCTCGATACTCTTTGCTACGCCGCAGCAGCCTAATCAGCTCAGCGATCAGGAAATCAAAGAGGGTTGGAAGCTGCTGTTCGACGGCGAGAGCCTCAACGGTTGGACAGTCCTTGGCGTCGAAGGCTCATGGGTTGTGGAGGACGGCACGCTGCACTGCACAGGCAAGGGCAGTGGGATGATTTACGCGGACGGTGTCTACAAAAACTTCGAGCTGAAACTTGAGTTCAAAGTGTCGCCTAAGGGCAATAGTGGTGTCTTCCTGCGCACTTGGGACAAGAACGACCCTGTACACACAGGAATCGAAGTGCAGGTGCTGGACAGCCACGGCAAGGAAACGCCCAGCCGACACGACTGCGGCGCAATCTACGATATCCATGCGCCCAGCAAAAACGCTGTGAAGCCCGCAGGCGAGTGGAACACCTATCACATCATCTGCAAGGATAACCTGATTGTGGTGTACCTGAACGGGGAGAAGGTGAACGAGGTCGACCTGAGCCGCTGGACGGAAGCAGGACGCAACCCCGACGGCACACCCAACAAGTTTCGGTACGCCTATAACACGATGACTCGTGCTGGCTCTATCGGCTTGCAAAATCACGGGAACCGAATATGGTATCGCAACATCAAGATCAAGCCACTGGAGTGAGCTACGCGGAGCGTCGGTCAAGACTGCGCCAAGTCGTCTTTGAAGGCAGAAAGCCACCAGACGCCGTGCTGATTACGAGCACGGCAAACCTTTACTACCTGACGGGCTTCACTGGTTCGTTCGGCGCGTTGCTCCTCACGCCCGACACCGAGCGGTTTATTACAGGCGGAATCTACGCGACGCAGGTGCAGAACGAGGTCGCCGATGTACCGCTGGTGCTGAACCCAACGCTTAAAGAGTTCCACGAGACCGCTATTGACACAGCGAAAGAGTTGGGCGTGAGGTTGCTGGGCGTGGAAAGTAGTACCCCCGTTGCTGGGTTGCAGGGCTTGCGCAAGGTGGGGCGCAGAGCGGGCGTGCGCGTGAAGCCTATCGGTGCGCCAGTTGAGAAACTGCGCCGCGTGAAAGACGCCTGCGAGATCGCTCGCCTGCGCGACGCTGCCGCGCTCGCCGACGCGACTTTCGGGCACATCCAGCGCCTGTTCCAGCCCGAAGTCACGGAGTGGGATATTGCGATGGAGATCGATTTTTACCTCCGTCGTCAAGGGGCGTATCCCGCGTTTGAGACCATCGCTGTCTCAGGCGAGCGCACCGCCCTACCGCACGGTAAACCCACAGAGCGACGCCTGCAAAGGGGCGACTTTGTGACAGTCGACTTCGGCGCGAAGCTCAACGGCTACTGCTCCGACCTCACGCGCACCGTTGTCATCGGTAGAGCCAGTGCCGAGCAGCGCAGGCTGTATCACGCGGTTCTGGAAGCCCTCCAGCGCAGCATCGACGCCATCAAGCCCGGCAAGCGCGGGAAACGAATCGACGCCCTCGCCCGCCGAGTCTTGGAAGAGCATGGGCTGGCAGAATACTTCGGACACGGGCTGGGACACTCGCTGGGGATCGTAGTACACGACGGCACAGGACTGTCGTTCCGCGACAAGCAACCGCTGGAGGCAGGCATGGTGCTGACTGTTGAGCCAGGGGTCTATGTGCCGGGATTCGGCGGCGTGCGGATTGAACAAGATGTGCTGGTGACCGAGTCGGGCTGCGAGTTGCTCACCCATGCGCCTGTGGAGTTGCTGGAGTTTGATTGGTAAGTGCCTCAACGATTAAATCGTCCCGTTTTCCCACCCCCTTGTCCCCTCTCCCAGAGGGCGAGGGGAAACTCGGCTCCCCTCTCCCTCTGGGAGAGGGGCTGGGGGTGAGGGTTCAAAAGAGAGCTTTTGGCTTTTGAG
>JANXCK010000278.1 GCA_025060055.1 Fimbriimonadales bacterium
CTCATACGAGGGATAGTATACCTGTATCGCACAGAATCATACATCTATCCCCTGTGCGCGGTGTGCTTCAGCAATCAACTCCTCAACAGTCTGTTCAGCCTTTTCCGCTGAAGGTTCAGGACGCCCTTGAATGCATCCCACATACTCTCCCAGCAACTGGCGCAGGTTGCTTGCGGTAGGCGCATTCGGCTCAGGCAGCACAATCACGCGCAGGCGACGCCCCTGCAGCTCCGCCGCGTGCTGCAAGATGTCCTCCCAACCGCCTTCAATCACTTTGAGTGTTATCGTAACCTCTGCACTAATGATACCTGCCGCTACTGGGAAGCTATTTACGAAATGCAGGCAGGTTCCGTCGTGTCGGCGGGATGCCGACACGCCCGCGCGGGATGGGCTTCCAGCCTGTGTAGCGTGGCGTGGACAGTCCTGTCCGTGCCTCGTCGGCGCGGACGCCGACGCTACGGCTTGGACAAGACTGTCCAAGCCACTTTGGGCATGGGCGAGACGCCCAAGCCACGGGTCACCTGCGCCAGCGTGACGCTGGCGTCGCGAACGCCAACCTGATTTGCTACACAGTCTCTCAGAGACTGTTTAAGAAGTCAGGTTGGCGTTCTTGACGGCTAAAGCCGTTCCTGTGCAGCCCAAGCCGACCTGCGTCGGCTCTTTTAGCCCGCGTCGGCGGGCTTCGTTTGCAGAGGAACGGCTTCAGCCGTCCACTTCTTAAACAGTCTCTCAGGAGAGTGTGTGAGTGTGTTATAATTCTGTCGAGATAAGGTGCTGGACTCCGAGCAGATTGCCGTGTTGGGGCGCAGCATCCGCCGTCTGGCGGAATTGGACAGGGCGCACTTGCAACGTTATCGGGAGCAGGCGCGCGCGTTGCGCCACCTCGTGCGCCCCATTCGCCCGCGCAACATCACGGCGATCTCACTGATGGCGACCGATGCAGGCGAGAACTTCATTCAGTTTGACCCCTACCTGATTGCGCCCGTGCGCGTGGTGGATTCTTACGGCAAACCCCACTTCTTGGACGCGCTCTCGCCCTACATGAGCATCGCTGACCTGAATGCTGCGCAGTTCGAGCATGACACCCCGCTGGGCATTCTGATGCGCGATTTGGACGTGCCGAGCCTATGGACGCTCAGCCGACTGATTCCATCTCCTGACACACCGCCCGAAGCGATTAATCTGCGCTGGGTGCAGGTCTACCGCGACCTCGCAGAGTGGGCAGTGCTGTACAAGTATCTGGTGTATAACCAGTTCGCTACGGACACGATGCTGGTGCGCGATGGATACTTGCGCAGCCTTATTTTCAACGGCGATTTGTTCGCGCGGATGTGGGAGCGGATTCGGCAGTCGGTGGAGCAGCAGTATCAGCGGGAGCGGCGGCGCATTTTTGTGGTGGGGCTTGCCAAGCGCAGCAAAGTGCTGGATCGCTACCTGCTGGCGCTGCACATGGAGGGCGTGCTGGTGCAGCAAGGCGCGTGCTACGCGCCTCTCCCCCGCGCGATGGAAGAACAGGTGTACCGCTGGACATACTACGGGCGCGCAGAGACCGAGTCGGGTGAGCCGCATTACAAGGTGGTGGGCGCACTCCACTTTGCGAAGTTCGGACATCGTCGTTATGACCCGATTTATGTAGTGGATGTGTGGCTGTATCATCAGCAGCGCAACGAAGTGGATGAGGTGTTCAGCTACTTGCTGGCGGATGCGCAGGCGGGCTTCCCCACGCCGTTCTATCCACTTTGCCTGCAAAAAGCCCACGAGCAGGCGACGCTTTCGGGGCTGGAGAGCGAGTTGCTGCAGGACTTGGTGCTGAACGCCATCCGCGATACTACAGGGAGCGAGGAAGCCAGCGCGCTGGAAGCCTACCGGATGCTGAGCGGGGCACGCAGGAGGAGCAACTATGAACGCTGAGCCACTGGTTTCGCCAGAGCGATATATCGGTATCTTTCGAGGATTCAGCGAGGGCGGGCTGGAGTTCCATGCCGACCTGATTCTGCCCTACCGCCCTGACTATGCCATGCAGCCGATGCACGGGCAGTTCCTGCTGGTGCAACTGACGGATGCGAACGAAGCCGCGCTGGGGCGCATCACCTCCTTGCGCTCCGAAGGGCGACTGGTTGACCCCGAAGGCGAAGATTACTTGCTGCGCCAAGTGGCGGCGCAGCGCGACATCCCCGAAGATTTGCGCGACCAGTACCTGAAGTTTCGCGTGAACATCCGCGTGCTGGGCGTGCTGCGCCAAACAGGGGGGCGAATCGACTTCGTGCCCTCGCATCGTCGGTTGCCGAATGTGGGCAGTCCTGTGGCGTTGCCCAGCGCGCGCGTGCTGCGCGAAATCGCAGGACACAGCGAAAACCCCACCGATGGCGCCGCCATCGGGTTTCTGGCGATGGGCGAGTTCGTATGGGCGCAAAACGAGGATGGACTGCCCCACCCCGACCTGCAGCCCCTACCGTGGATGCGCCTGCAGCAACCCGCTGTGCTGACCCGCTTCCCTGTGAAGAACCTTGTGGCGCGCCGTACCTTCATCTTCGCGCAGTCGGGCTTCGGCAAGTCGAACCTCGTGAAACTGCTTTTTTCTGAACTCTATCGCGACACGCCCCTGATTGAGAAGCGGGGGGGCAGACTGGAGCCTGTCGGAACGCTGATTTTCGACCGCGACGGCGAATACTTCTGGCCCGACGATAAGGGGCGTCCTGGGTTATGCGATGTGCCGCACCTGCGTGAACATCTGGTAGTGTTCACCGACCGCGCCGAGCCGTCGCCCTTCTACGGCAGCTTCGTGGCGGGCGCAGTGAAGCTCGACATCCGCCGCCTGCCCGCCAGCATGGTGGTCAGCGCCGCGCTCTCGCCCGAACGGCAAGAACAGCAAAATGTGCGCAAACTCAAAGCGCTATCCCCCGACCGCTGGAAGGAGTTAGTCGACTTGGTATACACCGAGCGGATGAACGCGCCCTTGGATCAAATCAACAGGTTGCTTGGCATGGGCAGCGAAGGCTACGGCGAAGTGGAAGCCAACGCCGCCCGCAGCAACATGTATCACATCATCCGCATGCTGCACGATCCGCACAGCCGCCTGCTGGATTTGCTGGAGCGCGCCCTGCGCGATGGCAAACTCTGTGTGATTGACCTCTCTCGCATGGCGGGGGAAACGGCGCGTATTTTCGCCGGAATCATTCTGGCATACCTGCTGGAGCGCAACCAAGAGGAGTTCGTCAAGCCCAACGCCTGTACCATCCCCGTGATTGCCGTGCTGGAAGAGGCGCAGAGCGTGTTGGGGCAAGGCGAGACCACTGCCTACGCGCCCTATGTGCGCTGGGTCAAAGAGGGACGCAAGTACGACTTAGGCTCCGTAATGATTACTCAGCAACCTGGCAGCATTCCCCAAGAGTTGCTCAGTCAGGGCGATGTGTGGTTTGTGTTTCACCTGCTCTCGGCAGGCGACTTGAAGGCGGTGCAACGCGCAAATGCTCACTACAGCGAAGATTTACTCAGCACCCTGCTGAATGAGCCAATACCGGGGCACTGCGTGTTCTGGTCCAGCGCAGGCGGCAAGCCCTACCCCCTGCCGATTCGAGTGCTTTCGTTCGAGGCGCGATACCGAGCGCAAGACCCGCGCTATAACAAGCCTGCTGAAGACACCTACGCCGTAAGCCTGCGCAACATAACCCCTGAATACAGCGTCAACGGCGTGGAAGACGACGCAGAAGATGTGCTGCTTCCTGGACTCGAAGAGGACTATTTGACCCAGCTGCAACAGTGGGCGATTCAGCAGCTGCGTCAAGACCGAGAACTGCGTGAGCGTGTACGCACTGGTAAGCGGATCAGCTGGGGACGCTTAGCCTACAGACTGGGCGAACTGATTCAAGCACGCGACCCGTCAATACAAAACCCTGATGATGTCGGGTACGACCTGGTGCGCCCCGCCTTAGAGCAGATTTTTGGAACGCGCGACGAGGATTGGTGGACAGAACGCGATGCCTCCGACGGGAAGACGATAGTCGTCCTCAGCGAGGAAGCGAAGGCGCGATTTCTGAACTCGTAGGCAGGCAGAATTGTTGCCGATAGAAAAACGACTCGTTCGAGGCGTTCAGCTCAAGCCGCTGATTGCACACGCCGACGAGCGGGGCTACCCGATGGAAATGCTCCGCTGCGACGACCGTATCTTCCAAAAGTTCGGACAGGCGTATGTGTCGCTGAACTACCCTGGCGTGATTCGAGCACGGCACTGGCACGAGAAACAAGCCGACTACTGGGTAGTGGTGAAAGGCATGGTCAAAGCCATGCTGTACGACCGTCGCCCCAACTCGCCCACCTATGGGATGATAAATGAGTTCTTTTTAGGCGAACATAATCGTGTGCTACTGGCGATTCCACCGCTGGTGGCGCACGGCTACAAGACGATTGGTGTGGAGCCGTCGCTGCTGATTAACTTCCCCACAGAGCCGTACGATTGCTCTGCTCTAACTCAGGGTGCTGGGGGTATCGCTGCACGATGGCTTGCAGGATTTTCGCACGCGAGCCTTTGTAGGGCGCAGGCAGATAGCCCAGTGCCTTGTGGGGTGCGTAAGAGGCGCACCGCCCACAAAAGGAGTGCACGGTGAACTCGTACAGCCCACCCGCGCTGGGAATCTTCCACTTGCCGTCAGGCAGACGATGCTGTTCATCGAGGGGTTGGAACTGAGTAGGTTGGAACGGGTCTAAGCAGCGCAACGGCAGTGGAGCATCGTCCATCTTGGTTGTCCTTCTCCACACGCAAAGAGAAAGACGACCGTCTATCCCTAAAAGTCTCTCAGGTGCGGTATAATCTCGTAGGTGAGTACCCAAACGCAACCGTCGGAGCCGCGCCTGTCGGAGATCTTCGCGCGCACGCTGGATGTGAACGAGGACGGGGTGGTGGTGTTAGGAGAAGTGCTCGATCGGGCAGGCGATCGCGGCTATGGCTTCCTACTGATTCTGCTGGCGATACCAGCGTTTATCCCTGTGCTGCCGCCGGGCACTTCAGGCGTGCTGGGCGCGTTGATGACGCTGGTCGCGCTGCAGATGGTTTTTGGCTTGAAGCAGCCTTGGTTTCCGAAGCGGTGGCGTGCGAAAGTGCTATCGCCCAAAGCGGTGCGCGCGCTCCAGACGCAAGGCGTTGCTCTACTGCGCAAAATTGAGAAGGTCTCACACCCGCGTGGCAGACGATTCGCACGCAACGGACTTATCCTGCGCCTGAGTGCCATCCTCGTGATTGGGTTGGCGCTGGTGCTATCCTCACCGATGCCGTTTATGAACACACTACCTGCGCTTGGCGTGCTGCTGATTGGCATTGGGCTGGCGAACCACGACATCTACTTTATCGCGGCGGGCTGGTTGATTAGCGCCGTGGTTATGCTGATTATGGTTCTGGGTGTGGAGGCGCTCCTGCGCCTGTGGCGTGCTGTGCGCGAGGCAATCGGATTCTAGTAAGTGCCTGCAATGTTATACCAATCGCCGTTTCAAGTACCACGATGCCCTCACCCCCCAGCCCCTCTCCCGCGACGCGGGAGAGGGGGAGTCAAGTTCCCCGCGTCCCACGCGGTGGGCAAGGGAGTGAGAGCAACGAAGCCCATCCGCTGTCGCTACCGAACGCTGAACAGCCGACTGTCGTTGAGCAAGAACACCCACACGGTGTCGGTCTGCGTGTTCGTGCCACGGCGGCTCTCGGTTTGGCGCCACTCGAGGCTGAATTGGAACCGCCCGCCTGCCAACGAGGCAGGCGTGAAGTTCAGCCGTACACTGTAGTCCAGCAGGCGACTGGAACCCAAGCGTAGTAGGTCGCGCTGGTCAGCACGGGCAAAGACGCCCGACAACGACCAGCCAGGCGCGAAGCGGTACTCGCTTTGCACACGCCAGTTCGACGCCTCATCATCGCCGCGCAGCAGGCTCAGCAAGGTAGGTTCGCGGGCGAAGCGGTTCACCTTGTTGTCGCTCCAGTCCACGCGCATCGCAAAGTTGCCCATCCGATAGCCGACGCCGATGCTCACAAAGCGCGTCTCGCGCTCGTTGGGAATGTCAGTGGCGGGGTTTTGCACATCGAAGAAGTCCTCAAACTCAGCGAAAGTGTAGTTAAGGAAGGTATCGAAGTTGCCAAAGCGCACACTCGTGCCGATGGTGTACTGGCGGTCGCGGATTTTAGCGCGGCGCGTGTTCGGGGGCAGCGGGTCGCTCTCGGAGTCGATCTGCCGATAGCCGAGGTTCAGAGGCAGGAAGCGTGGCAGGTTCAGCGTCAGCGTCGCGCTCCAGTTGGTGTTGGTGGATTTGGGGTTGTTGGCAGACGGCTTGTTTTCCAGCATGCCGTACTGTAAGGCGAGGTTCACATAGCGGTTGAGCGCGCCGCTGAGGGTAGCGTCGTAGCCCACGAGGTCGCTGGTGAGCGTTTGCGCGGCAGGCGAGCGGAACGAGGCTTCGATATTCCGATAGGTGAGGTTAGTGTTCCAACCGCGCAGCAGCTGGGCTTGCAGCGAGAGCGTGCGGGCGTCGCCCCGATAGGTGGTCGCACCGCCATCGAGCAAAGGCACGGAGTTCTCGCTGCGGGCAATCTCGCCTTGAATACGCACGCCCTGCGCCAGCGGGTACTGCCCCACGAGGCTCCATACGCGGGCGTGCGTGCTGCGTGAGACACCGCCCATCGGCGCGCCAAAGCCCGAGTAAGATTGCAGGCTATCAGTGCGGATGAGGCGCACGCCCTTGCCTTGCGCAAAGCCCGCCGTCTCTACCGTTGCCACCCACATGTTGACCGAGTTGCCTGTTGCTGTGCGCCCGACGATATTGCCTACTGTCTTGGTGTAGCTAAAGCGCAAATCACCCAGCAGGAAGGTGGTCTGGAAGGCGCGTGTGCCCAGCCCCGAAACGGTGAACGCGCTCGCCTGCACGCCCACATCGCCAATCGCAGCGCGGAACCGCTCCTGCTGATATGCCACCACGCCCAGCACGCGGTTGATGTCGTAGCGCGAGCGGGCAGGACGCGCCCCCGTAATCTCTATGGAGCCTTCCACCTGCTCAGTGCGTGCACCATACGCGCCGTCGGTGGTGAGGCTTTGGGTGAAGTTGTTCCAAGTGAAGTCCTCGTTGCGGGCGAGGAACTGCGAGTCGAGTTGCAGGCGGAGTTGGGCAATTACCTGAGCCGCCTCGCGGTCGGGCTGACGGCTTTCCACTTGCGGGGTGCGTCCGCCCAAGTCCACGCGGAAGCGCGCCCGCGCCTCGCGCCGTTGCCCGCCGCGGTCTAAGTAGACCACCAGCAGCTCGTGCTCGCCTGGCTCCAGCACGCGCGGCAGGTCTAATCGCGCCTCGTCAGCCGTGAACTGCGTGAGACGGCTCATATCCACCATATCCAGATAGAGGCGCACCTTGCCGGGCTGAGCATCAGGCACGCGCACACGAATTGCGGGCTGTTGCGTGTTCACGGTTGCGCCGTCTGCTGGCTGGAACACCACCTGCCCCTGCGTGCCCAGCTCGTAATGGTAGGGTGCAATCCGCGCGAGCAAGAGCCGCGCGATGCCGCCTTCCTCCAGTGTGAAGGTGAACAGCTCGCTGGTGGCGATTGCCCCCGCGCCGGGTACGACCACCTGCACGCGCCACTGGTAGGTGCGTCCGCGCTGCAGTGGGTTGGGAACCAATCCATCGTACTCATAGAAGGTCTCGCGGGTGAGGGCTTGCAGCACGGGCGTGCCGAGGTTGCCCTCTTCGAACACTTCCAGCAGGTAAAGCGTGCCTGCGCCTGCGCCCATCGGCTGCCAGCGGAAGATTAGCCCTTCGATGCGTGTGCGTGCGCCTTGCGCAGGGCTTTGCAAGGCGACCTGCGCCTCGCCATCCACCAACACAATCCAGCTGGGGGGCGCGGTTTGCAACGGCGCAGGGCGGTTTTCCGGCGGCAGCAGCGGGCGCACCGCCCAGAACACAATCCCGCTGCGTGACTGGCTGAGTCGTTCGTACTCCTCATCGGTAAGTGTGATTGAGTTCACCAGCGGGCTGTCGATGCGCCGATAGACCAGCAGGCGAGCAGGGTCAAAGGCGTTCGGCGCAACTTCCAGCGGTTGACCGTTGGTGTCCAGTCCCAAGTCGGCGAGGCTTTCGGCGAAGCCCACCTCGTAGCCCGAGGCACCGGGCACAACCTGCCAGCGGTACACCAACGGCTCTGGCGCACGGGCAGACACAACAGCGCCGCGGCGCGGTGTGAGCGGGCGCGGCACACCCGTCTCCACCGTGCTGCTGACGATGTAGCGTATTGGGCGTGAGCGCGCTTGGTTGGGGCTGAGAATCTCCAGCTCCACGCGCTGCTCGCCGATGTTGAGCGTGGGCAGACCGCGCTGCGTAGAAACCTCCACAGGCAAGCCCGCAATCGCGCTGATGCTGAAGCTCTCGGTCGGGATGCCGTTCACCAGCCAGCGCCCGATGATTATGCCGTTGCCCCGCACACGCAGCAGGGCACGCCCTGCCAAAGCCGTGTTCTGCGCCACAACTTGGTCGGCAGTTGGGAAGGTGAGTGTGATGTCTTCCACATATGCGCCTGCGCTGAGCGAGCTGAGCAAGCGCACAGGCGTCACCACCACCACGCCTTGCGCAAACAACGCGCGGCTGCCCACAAAGCCCGTGTAGAACGGCGTGTCGGTTAGGCTGCGCAACGGCACGCGATTGGCATCCTCGCCTGTGAACACGCGCACCACAAGCAGGGTGTCGAAGCCCGCGTTGCGCGCCGCACTCACGAACCGCTCCTCAATCGGCACAACGCCCGCCACGCTTAGCTCGCCGTTAGGCAACAGCACGCCCGACACGGGCTGGTCAAACTGCGTAAGCAGCGCACCGTTCGGCAGGTAGTAATAAATGGTGCTGCCTGTAAGCTTGGCTTCTACAGCGGTCTGATTGCGCAGCAGGTATGAGAGGTTCAAGGTTTCGTCCGCGCCTGCTTGCGCCACCTGCGGCAGCGAGATAGCAACAATCCGCGTACCGCTCGCTGTGGTGAAGCTGAAGGTATAAGGTCCTTGCAGTGGACCGCCCAGTTGCGTCGTTAGCCCGCTGAAGTCTACCGTGTATGTGATGCTGGGGTCTAACGGCGCGCTCGGTGTGAAGGTAAGTGTCTGGTTGCCGTTCGAGAAGGCAATCGTGCCGGGCACAACGACATTCGCGCCGCGCACCACGAAGGCACTGGCGGGGTTAATTGCGCCGTCGAAGTTGAGCACGATGCTGGTGTTGAGGGGCACATTCGTTGCGCCTGCAGCGGGCACACTGCTAATCAGGCGCACAGTGGGCGGCGGCTGCGTAGTGAAGGTGAACGAGGTTGTGCCCGACGGCGATGCGCCAAACACGCTGCGCACGCCCGAAAAGTCCACTGTGTAGGTCGTGTTGTACGCCAGCGACACGCTGGGCGTAAAGGTAAGCGTTGCCCCACTAATCGAAATAGTGCCTGCTAAAGCGCCCGCGTTAGAAAAGACAGCGATCGTGGAGTTGGCAGCGAGATTCTGGTCAAAGGTGAGTGTGATGGTGGTGTTGATAGAGACATTCGCGGCGTTAGGCGCAGGCGTGCTGCTAATCAGGTTGATGGTTTGGGGCGGTTGTGTGGTGAAGGTGAACGAGGTTGCGCCTGACGGCGGCACGCCAAACGCGCTGCGCACACCTGAAAAGTCCACTGTGTAAGTAGTGTTGAACGCCAACGGTGCGCTGGGTGTAAAGGTAATCGTTGCGCCTGCGATGGTGATGGTGCCCGCCACTGCCCCTGACGCTGAACTGACTGTGATGGTGGAAGTCGAGTCAAGGTTCTGGTCAAAGGTGAGCGTAATACCAGTGCTGATGGGCACATTTGTGGCGTTGGCAGCAGGACTGCTGCTGACCAAGTTCAACGGCGG
>JANXCK010000123.1 GCA_025060055.1 Fimbriimonadales bacterium
CCAGTACCGTCGCAGCCGCAACCAGATTACAGACGCCATTCAAGGGGTGACAATCACGCTGCATAGCGCCGACGCCAGCAACCCGAAGGTGGCGCGACTGACCCTATCACGCGACACGGAAGCGGCACGCGGCGCTGTGAACAACTTCGTGAACGCCTTCAACAGCCTTGTGGACTTCCTCAAGCAGAATGCTTCGCTGAATAAAGAAACCTTGCAGGCAGGCGTGCTGTTCGGCGATACAACCGTAAGCAATGTGATGGACGGCTTGATTAACCGCACAATCAGCGCGTTGCCGAATGTGCAGGACGGGCTGCGCGTGCTGGCACAAGTGGGCGTGCAACTGGGACAGGACGGCAAACTGAGCTTCAACGAGAGCCGATTCAACCAAGCAATCGCGCAGGATTTGCAGGGTGTCATCCGTCTGTTCACTGCCACAGGACGCACCACCGATCCGAACATTAGTTTTGTGTCGTCCACCGACAAGACGAAAGCCTCGCCGCTGGAGGGCTACGAGGTGGTGATTACACAGGTTGCGACGCGGGCAACCGCGACAGCAAGCATAGCGCAGACGAACGCCAGCACCGAAGTTGAGACGCTCACTTTCAGCGGCTCGCTGTTCGGCAACGACCCCGTGAACCTGATAATTCCTGTGGGGAGTACCATCGACGACACGATTAGCCGTATCAACAACGACCCGCGCCTGCGTAATCGTGTGGTCGCCAGCAAGGATGACACAGGCAAGCTGGTGATTCGCGCGGTGAACTTCGGCTCCGCCAGCAACTTCACGGTGGTTTCGGACAAGGCGGCAGCATCCAACAACTCTGGTATCGGTACAACCGCCATCAATGCGGAAGGGCAGGATGTAGCGGGAACCATCAATGGCGAACCCGCCACAGGGCGCGGACAGTTCCTGACAGGCAACAACGACAACCCCAACACGGCAGGCTTGCAGATTCGAGTGACGGCGACCGCTCCTGGAACCTACGGGCGTGTCCATTTCACGCGTGGCGTTGCCGACCAAGTGCGCCTGTTCGCACGACAGGCGACCGACATCGTGAACGGCGACATCCAAACCGCGACCAACACCCTACGCGACCAGATAAGCGCGATTGACCGACAGATTGAGGCAATTCGCGAAGAGGTCAACCGTCGGCAGCAGATGCTGCGTGAACAGTTCGCACGGATGGAGCGCGCTATCAGCCAGATGCAAAGTCAGGGTGCGCGGCTCGCGGCGTTCGCCGCCAGCTTGCCACGAGTTGGCATCGCCAACATGTGAACGGAGGCGTATCGGAATGTATAACGGCGTGAACGGTTATGAGCGGTACTTGGAAACGGCAGTGGAAACCGCCAGTCCCGCGCGGCTCATCGTGATGCTGTATGACGGTGCTATCCGCTTCATCAACGAGGCGTCGCAGGCGATGCGCCAACGCGATTACGAAACTCAGAATACCAAACTCCAGCGAGCGCAAAAAATCTTAGCGGAACTCATCAGCAGCCTCGATTTCGAAAAAGGCGGCGAAATCGCCGAGAACCTGCTCCGCTTGTATACCTACATGTACAACCAACTGGTCGAGGCAAACATCAGCGACCGTAGCGAGCTGCTTGAGCATGTGGTGTGCCTGCTTTCGGAGTTGCGTGAAGCGTGGGATGCCATCGCCACGGAAGCGGAAGCACAGGTGAGCATGCCCACAGCGAAGGTGAGTCTGCATGGCTAAATCGCTGATCGAGGCGCTGCTCCACGACTTCTGGCTGCTGAGCCTCTGCTTGGAAGATGCGATTGAGGAAGAGCGCTGGGACGAGGTCACAGGGCTGCTGCAGCGACGCGAGGAGACCCTGCGCACCTTAGAGCAACTGGAGCCAGACCCGAAGTGGCTACCGCTGTTGCGTCGTGCGCTGGACGCCGACGAGCGCTGTCAGAACCTCTTGCGTCGTAAGCAGCGCGCTCTGCTGCTTGAGTTGGAACAGGAAGAGCGCCAGCGCCACTGCGCCGATACCTACGAGACGCCGCACCATACCGACTGGAAATTCGAGGCGGAAGGATAGCGCTAAAGAACGAAAACACCGATTGATATCTCCCTTCAACCTGCCTCCGACGCAACAGGAGTTCCGCCTGCTGTGTGGAATCGCACTGTGCTGTGAGTAGGACGGAACGCAGATGCAGGCGTAGGGAGTGCGCCCGATGAACCTTGTCCTCACACGCATACGGCTGCACGGGTTCAAAACCTTCGCGCAACGCGTGGAAATCGAACTCGCCTCCAACATCACGGCGATTGTGGGACCGAACGGCTGCGGCAAGAGCAACCTTGTGGACGCGATTCTTTGGGCGCTGGGCGAGGCAAATGTGCGAGCCTTGCGAGCGCAGACGCCGACCGAAGTGCTGTTCAGCGGTTCCACAACGCACAAGCCGCTCGGACTGGCGGAAGTTGCCCTCTGGTTCAACAACGAGTCGCGCTGGCTGCCGCTGGATGTGGACGAGGTGCAGATTACGCGTCGCCTGTATCGCTCTGGGGAGTGGGAATGCTGGATCAACCGCACTCCAGCGCGTCTGCGCGACCTTGCAGATTTGTTTGCTGGCACGGGGTTGGGGCGCGGTGGCTACGCTATCGTGGGGCAAGGCGATATCGAGGCGCTTCTGAGTGCGCCGCCTGACGAACGCCGTCGCTGGCTGGAAGAGGTCGCAGGCGTTGCGCTCTACCGCACACGACGCAAAGACGCCCTGCGCGACCTCGAAGCAGCGCGGTTGCACTTGATGCGCGTTGACGATGTGCTGCGCGAGCTGGAGCGCCAACGCGCGCCGTTGCGCCACGAGGCGGAACGCGCCCTGCTCTATCGCGAGCTGCGCCACCAACTGCAGCAGCTGGAGCGCGCCCTGATGCAGTATGAATACTGCGCCTTGCAGCAACGCCTTGCCGAAGCGCGTGCCGAACGCAACACGCTGCGCGAACAGATTCGGCGCACCGAACTCGCGATTGCTGAACAGGAGACCCAAGCGGAACAGTACGGGCAGGCGATTGCGCATCAGGAGAGCGGGATGGACACTCTGCGCACTGTGCTGCAGAGCCTGCTAACCGCCGAAGAGCGGATGCTGGGCGAGCAGAGCCGTCTCGACGAGCGCGAACACGCCCTGAGCGAACTCGCACGCGCTTTAGAAGAGGAAGCGCACAATCTCCAAGCGCAGGCAGCGGAACGCCAAACGCGCATTGCCACGCTGCACGCCGAACTGCAAGCGGTGCAGACCGAAGCACAGCATCTCGCGCCTGCGACCGAGCAAGCCGAGTCGGAAGTGCAACAGTTGGCAGCGCGTCGTCGCACTCTGGAAACCGCTTACCAAGCCGCCCTGCGCCGCTATGCCGAGCAGGAGCAGGCACGCCAACGCCACGCGCAACTGCACGCCGAGTCCGCCGAGATTCAGGCACACCTGAACCGCTCCCGTGCCGAAGCTGAAAGCGTCCGCGAGGCGTTGCGAACTGCCCAAGCGCACGAAAACGCGCTCCAAACCCAAGTCGCGACGCTGGAGACCGAGCAAGCCGAGAGTGAGCAAGTGTTGCAACGGCTCACTCGCAGAGCGCAGAGCGAACGGCACGCTGTGGAGACGCTGCGTGCCCGTGCCCACGCCTTGGAAGCCAGCCTGCAGGCAGGAGAGGGAGCAAGCCCTGCAGTGCGCGCTCTGCTGCAAGCCGTGCGTAAGGGCGAGCTGCAGGGAGTGTTTGTGCCCGTCGGCGCCGCGCTCACTGTGCCTGAGCCGTATCAGGTTGCCATCGGTGCTGCATTGGGCAGTGCAGTGAATGACATCCTCACGCCCAGTGAAGCCGAAGCACGCGCCGCCATCGAGTGGCTCACCCGCCATCGTGCAGGCAGGCTGACCTTCTTGCCGCTGGATTTGGTTCAGCCTCGCGGCGTGAACAAGCTTACCTATGCTGTGCAAAATGGTGTTCTCGGAATTGCCGCCGACCTCGTGCAGTACGACCCGCTCCACGAGCCTGCTATCCGTTATCTGCTGGGGCGCGTGCTGATAGTGGACACGCTGGAGACGGCGACGAGGCTGGTGAGACAGTGGCGCAGCGGCGCCCACTTCTCCGCTCGCTCAGCCGACGAGAGAGCAACGGGGGTCAACAATTCGCAAGCCGACTCCCCTCGCCCATCCAGCAGTCGAGGGGCTGGGGGTGAGGGCATTTCGCGCATCGCCACGCTCGACGGCTCTGTGGTGCAGCTCAGCGGCGCAATAACGGGCGGCGCGCTCGCAGCCGAGCGCAGCAGCCTGCTGCGCCTCAAAGCAGACCTCGACCGCGCCCGCGCCGAACTGCACGCCGCCCAAACGCGCCTGCAGGAAGCCGAAACCGCCGCCGAGCGACATCGTTGCCAGCACCTCAAACGCCAGCGTCGGCTGGAAGCGTTGCGCCGTCAGCTC
This sequence comes from Fimbriimonadales bacterium, assembly GCA_025060055.1. Classification (GTDB taxonomy): domain Bacteria; phylum Armatimonadota; class Fimbriimonadia; order Fimbriimonadales; family GBS-DC; genus GBS-DC. The sequence continues at coordinate 4,409 of JANXCK010000123.1, forward strand.
CGCGAGGCTGCCCAGCAACGGCTCCAGCTCGAAAACGAACTCACGCAGCGCCTGCGCGACATCCAGCGCGATGAAGCGCAACTCCAGCGCGTCGACGAGCAACTGCGGCAACTGCAGACCCTGCTCGAAGCGCCGTTGGATGCCGACCTTGCTGCGCTGGAAGCCGAGCGCGAGCAGCTGTGCGAGCTGCACGAGGTGCGCATGCGCACCCTCGCCCAACAACGCGCCCAGCAGCAGCAACTTGAAACCCGCGCCCGTGAACTGCGGCAGCTGCTTGAGGCAGAGCAGCGCGCCCTGAGTCGCCTGCACGAGCGCAAGGAGAGCCTGAGGACGCGCTTACAACATGTGCGCCACGAGCAGGCTGCGGTTCAGACTCAGCGTGCCAGCGTCCACGCTGAGCTGGAGCGCGTGCGAGCGCAGATTGCGCATGCGCAAGCTGAACTGGATGCCCGACGCGCTGCGCGTCAGCGCCTGCTGGAGCAGAGTTTCGCTGTCAACGACCGCATTCGCACTCTCCGCGCGGAACTGGCTCAGTATGCCGAGCGCGAACGCGCCCTCGACCTGCAGATTGCGCGCGCTGAGGTGAAGCTCGCCGAGATCGAGGCGAGCTGGCGAGGGGCGTTTGCTGATGAACCGCTGCCTGCAAGCGACGCGCCCGTGCCCGATAAGCCCCCTGTGGCGCGTGCTGAGCTGGAACGCTTGCGCCGCGCACTTGCTGAACTGGGCGAGGTGAACCCCACCGCCGCCGATGAGTACGCCCGCCTCAACGAACGCTACAGCCACTTGGCACGCCAGCGCGCAGACTTGGAGCAAACCTGCGCCCAACTGGAGCAGCAGCTGCGCGAAATCGACGCGCACGCTCGCGTGCAGTTCCTCGACACCTTCGAAGCCGTGCGACAGGCGTTCCAACTGCGTTTTGAGCAGCTGTTTGAAGGTGGTCAAGCGGAGCTGATTCTCACCGAGACGCGCGACCCGCTCTCAGCTGGCGTGCTGGTGGAGGTACAGCCACCGGGCAAGCGTCGTCAGCGGCTGGAGCTGCTTTCTGGGGGCGAGCGTGCGCTCACGGCGATTGCTCTGCTGTTTGCGTTCGGTACGGTCAAGCCCAGCCCGCTGCTGATTCTGGACGAGGTGGACGCTGCGCTGGACGGGCGCAATGTGCAACGCTTCGCCGACTACCTGACGCAGATGGCGCAAAGCTCACAAATCCTGATTGTGACGCATAACCCCATCACGACGGCAGTGGCGCAGCAGTGGCTGGGCGTGTCGATGACAGGGGGCGTGTCGCGTGTCGTGCCTTACACGCCGCCTGAGTCGCTACGCGCCCCAGACGGCGTGGAGCGCCGCCGCGCTGCAATCCAGTTCACCAGCGAAACAAGCCCCCAGCCGTAGAGCCAGCCCAGCAGCCAGCCCGCCAGCACATCCGACGGGTAATGCACACCGATATAGATGCGCGACAAACCCACAGCCACAGGCAGCCAAAACAGCCACAGCAACGCCTGACGCCCCCATAATGCCGTCGCAACACCCACCAGTGCGCTCATATTCGCAGCGTGCGCCGACGGAAAAGACCCCGAAGTCAGGTCGCCCGTGAGCGCGTCAATCGGCAGCGCGACGCACGGACGCTCCCGCCCCACCCATGCCTTGAGTAAGTCGCAGGTCTCGTTGGTCAGCGCCAGCACGGGCAGCAGCCACAGCGCGAACGCCCGCGCCCTGCCCCCACGCCACAGCAAATAGAGCCATAACAGCAACGCGCCGACACGCCCTGGCGTCGTTTTCAGCGCATCGGAAAGCAAAATCATAATGGGTGTGAGCCAATCCGCCCGCCAGCCCTCAAAGATCCAATAGAACAGGCTCGTATCCAAATCCAGCATGGTTTCCTGTGATGTCGTCCTCGCGCAGCACCTCTACCTCCAGCGGCGCTGTGTGCCGATACACCTGCTTGCGCTCTGGAAACAGCAGCCACGTCTCACCCACCGCAAGTGTACCCCGAGTTTGGCGCAGTAGGAAGGGGAATTGGGGAACAGTCCTGTCTGTGCCGTCGCTGACGCAACGCCTGCTTGGGCGAGACGCCTTACACCAATCGAGGTTGCAAATGACGCAATATCATAAGCGGCTCAAGCCGTTCGTATGCAGACGAAGCCGACCTCCGTCGGCTATAGCCCGCGTAGGCGGGCTTGGTTTGCACAGGAACGGCTTCAGCCGTACCGAAATATTCCGCTATTCGAAACCCCGATTGGTATAAGCCGTGCTTGTCAGCGGGGACGCCGACGCTACCCAGTGGAACTTCCTAAGCAGTCCCGTTGTTCGGGGTATAATGCTTGGCATGCCTCAGACGCTGCCTGTTGCAGGAGAGCCAATCGCGCCCGACACTGAGCTGCACTTCTCCGAACACTTCGCCTGCCCCGATTGCGGTGTGAGCTTAGGCGAGCTGGAACCGCGCAACTTCTCGTTCAACAGTCCCTACGGCGCATGCCCCGAATGCAGCGGATTGGGCACGAAGACCGAGTTCGACCCCGAACTGATTGCGCCTGACCGTAGCCTTTCCATTCGGCAGGGTGCGTTGCGCCCATTTGTCAAGCGCGACGGCGAGCTGACCGACTGGCGACTGGCGATGTTCGACGGCGTCGCTAAGCGACTGGGCTTCACCATCGATACACCCCTGCAAAACCTCTCCCCCGAACAGTTCCACGCCCTGATGTACGGCACGAAGGGCAACATCACGGTCGCGTTTCGCAACCGCTGGGGGCGCACCCGCTATATCGACACCGAGTTTGAGGGCGTCATCAACATCCTCAAGCGGCGTTATGAGGAGACCGAAAGCGAGTACCTCAAGCAAGAGTTAGAGCAGTTTATGGCGACGCGCCCGTGCCCCGCATGCGAGGGCAAACGGCTCAAGCCAGAGAGCCTTGCCGTAACGGTAGGTGGCAAGAACATCGCCGAAGTGACGGCGATGAGCATCGAGGAGGCGGCGCGCTGGTTCGCTGAACTGGAGTCGCGGCTCACGCCGCGCGAGCGCACGATTGCGGAACGAATCCTCAAGGAAGTCCGCACGCGCCTGAACTTCTTGCTCGATGTCGGATTGGGCTACCTAACGCTCGATCGCGCCGCGACCACGCTTTCGGGTGGCGAGGCACAGCGGATTCGACTTGCCACACAAATCGGCTCAGGGCTGATGGGCGTGCTGTATGTGCTGGACGAGCCGAGCATCGGGCTGCACCAGCGCGACAACCAAAAACTGATTCACACCCTGCAACGCCTGCGCGATTTGGGCAACACCGTGCTGGTCGTGGAACACGACGAGGAGACCATCCGCGCTGCTGATTACATCATCGACTTAGGACCAGGCGCGGGCGAGCATGGGGGCGAGGTGGTGGTCGCAGGCACGGTACAAGATGTCATCAACTGCCCTGAGAGCCTCACAGGGCAGTATCTATCGGGCAAGCGGCGGATTGAGATTCCCGCCCTGCGCCGTCCACCTCACCCCGACCGATGGCTCACGCTTTACGGCGCCCGCGCGAATAACCTCAAGAACCTCACCGTGCGCATCCCGCTGGGGCTGTTTGTGTGCATCACGGGCGTCTCTGGCTCAGGTAAAAGCACGCTCATCCAGGAGACGCTTTACCCGCGCCTAATGTACCATGTGTACGGCACGCGGCGCGTGTGGGGCGAACACGACCATATCGAGGGATTGGAGCATGTTGACAAAGTAATCGATATTGACCAGTCGCCGATTGGACGCACGCCGCGCAGCAATCCCGCCACCTACACGGGCGTCTTTGACCCGATTCGCGAACTGTTCGCCAGCACGCCCGAAGCTCGCGCCCGCGGCTATCAGCCAGGAAGGTTCAGCTTCAATGTGAAAGGCGGACGCTGCGAAGCGTGTCGGGGCGACGGTATGATTAAAATCGAGATGCAGTTCCTGCCCGATGTGTATGTGCCGTGCGAGGTGTGCAAAGGGCAGCGGTACAACCGCGAGACCCTCGAAGTGAAGTTCAAGGGCAAGACGATTGCCGATGTGCTGAACATGACGGTGGAGGAAGCGTTGGCGTTCTTTGCGCCGTTCCCTACGATTGCCCGCAAGCTGCAGACGCTGTACGATGTCGGCTTAGACTACATTCGGCTGGGGCAACCTGCTCCGACGCTCTCAGGCGGCGAGGCGCAGCGCGTCAAACTCGCCACCGAACTTAGCAAACGCGCCACAGGCAACACGGTCTACATTCTCGATGAGCCGACCACAGGCTTGCACTTCGAGGATGTGCGCAAGCTGCTCGGCGTGCTGCACCGCCTCGTGGACGCAGGCAACACAGTCATCGTCATTGAACACAACCTCGATGTCATCAAAACTGCCGACTGGATTATCGACTTGGGACCTGAGGGCGGTGCGGCGGGCGGCTGGATTGTCGCCGAGGGCACGCCCGAACAGGTCGCTGAACATCCCCACAGCTACACGGGGCTGTTTCTCAAGAAAGTCTTGCAGTGAGGGTATAATTTAGCCACGCTAAATACAGGAGCCGACGATGTGGCTGAAGGCTATCCCAACAGGACTATCGGAAAACGAGTTTCGAACGGTGGAGTTGAACGGACAGCGGATTTTGATAGGGCGTGCCTCCAAAGGCTACTTCGCCGTGCTGGATCAATGCTCGCATCAGAAGCTCCCGCTCTCGGAGGCGGATGGACTGCCCGGACGCATTCACCGCGATTTGCTGGAGTGTCCCCATCACGGCGCGAAGTTCGATCCGTACACGGGTCAGGCGCGAGGGCTGCCCGCCGTCCGTCCGATCAAGACTCTAAAGGTTAAGGAAGAGGACGGTTATCTGTGGGTAGAGCTGGAATGAGGAGGCGATGAGCATGGCAACGACCCGTTTGGCGATTGATGCGCACGAGATTCGCAGGCAGTTTCCGTTCTTTCAGCCGCATCCTGAGATGCGGAGCGTGATTTATCTGGATAACGCCGCCACCACACAGAAGCCATATGCCGTGATTGAGGCGGTGAGCCACTTTTGGGCGTATCAGAATGCGAATGTGCATCGGGGCGGGCATGGGGCAGGCGCGAAGGCGTCCGCACTGTATGAGGCGGCGCGCGAGTGCGTCGCCAAGTTCCTCAACGCCCGCGAGCCTGCCGAAATCGTGTTCACGCGCGGCACCACCGAAGCGATCAACCTTGTCGCCAGCAGCTGGGGCGAAACCTTCGTCAGGGCAGGCGACGAGATTATCGTGACCGAGATGGAACACCACGCGAACCTGCTGCCGTGGATGCGCCTTGCCGAAAAACAGGGTGCGACACTGCGCGTGTGGCGCATCACCGACGACGGCAGACTGGACTTGGACGCGCTGCGTGCCCTGTTGACCGAGCGCACGCGCCTCGTGGCAGTCGTGCATATCTCGAATGTGTTAGGCACGGTCAACCCTGTGGCGGAGATTTGTCGGATAGCGCACGAGGCGGGCGCGCGCTGCCTGGTGGACGCTGCACAAAGCATCGCGCACATGCCCGTCGATGTGCAAGCCATAGATTGCGACTTTCTGGCGTTCTCCGGGCACAAGGCGTATGGTCCGACGGGTATCGGCGTGTTGTACGCCAAGCGTGCCTTGCTGGAAGAGATGCCCCCGTACCAAGTCGGCGGTGGGATGGTGCGCATCGTGAGCTGGGAGCGGCGGCAGTGGGCGGAACCTCCTGCGAAGTTCGAGGCGGGCACACCGCCGATTGGCGAAGCCGTCGGCTTGCACGCTGCGTTGGACTTTATCGACTCACTGGGGCGCGAGGCAATCGCCGCTTATGAACACGAGCTGACCGAGTACGCCCTGCGCCGCTTACAAGAAGTGCCAGGACTGCGCCTGCACGGACCCGTACCCGACCGCGCAGGCATCTTCGCTTTCACCTTGGAAGACATCCATCCGCACGACATCGCCACGGTGCTGGACACGCGCGATGTGGCGATTCGGTCAGGATTGCACTGTGCGCACCCGTTGGGCGAGCGGTTGGGCGGCGCCACAGCCCGCGCCAGCCTCGCCGTCTACAACGACACGAGTCACATCGACGCACTCGTCGAAGCGCTGCACACCACGCGCAAGGTTTTCGGCTATGCTTAACGAGCTTTACCAAGAGATTATCTTAGACCATTACCGTCATCCGCGCAGCTGGGGTGAGTTAGAACCGCCCAAAATCACCCAGGAGGGTTTCAACCCTTCCTGCGGCGACGAGGTGATTCTGGACTTACGGCTGGACGACGGGCGGATTGAAGATATTCGGTTTCACGGACGCGGCTGCTCGATTAGTCAGGCGTCTGCTTCGATGCTTGCCGAGTCGGTGAAGGGCAAGACGCTGGAGGAAGCACGTGCGCTCATACAGCAAGTGCTCGCGTTGGTCAAAGGCGAAATTGAGGGCGACCCTGAAACACTGGGCGACATCGTCGCGCTGGCAGGCGTGCGCAACTTCCCCGTGCGCGTCAAGTGCGCTACCCTCGCTTGGCATACCCTCGAAGAGGCGTTGAAACACGCTGACTCCTATACCGATTGGGGTGTCAAGTGAAACACGGCTGAAGCCGTTGCTGTGCAAACCAAGCCCGCCTACGCGGGCTACAGCCGACAGAGGTCGGCTCGGTCTGCACAGCAACGGCTTGAGCCGTTCAGAATGTTGCGCGGTTTGAAACCCCGATTGGTATTAGCCGCTGGGCTATAATAAAAGCTGGGAGGCGACCAAATGCGCACTCTAAAGCAAATCGGAGCGCACGCCTTGCTGAGTGGCGTGCTGATAACAGGGCTGTGGCAGAACGCGTTAGCGCAGTGCGAAATCCAACACTTCGAGGGCTTTTCCAACGGACTGAACGGTGTGGTGATGTTCCGTCAACCCAGCTTTTCGGGCACAACCAGTGGCTACCTTGCCTACACGGGCGGATGCGCGGGTGGTCCCAACTGTGCGCAGATTAGCTTGGAGCAGAACCGCACGCCGTCGGGCAGTCGCGCACTCAAACTCGTGTGGCAGTTCAACGGCAACCCGCGTGCGTGGCTGCGCCTCACCACAAACAACACGCTCTACTACGGCAACCCGACGATCAGCTTCCGACGCAAGCTGAGCCTATGGCTCTATGTGCCCAGCAGCACGCCCGATTTTTACTTAGCATTAGGTGTGCGCGAGACGCAGACCAAAGCTGCTTGCGGCGCCAACGGCGGCGCGACTGGTAGCATCGAGTGGGTCGGCGCGACACAGGGCGACTTGGTGAATCCGCCGATAGGCAAGCGTATCACGCAAAAGAACCGCTGGATTCAGGTGGTGTTCGACCTGCCTAATGAGCCAGTGCTGCCGTTTGCAGGCGGTGCGAACGGCGTTCTCGAAGGGCGTGCAGGCGTGCTGGAGCATCTCGCCTTCACGCCCGTCAACCCGTCCGACACGCGCCCGTATGTGGTTTACCTCGACGACATTCGCGTGCTGCCCAACCCAGATGACCCGATTGACCCGCCGTGGATTTTCGGGATGCATGAGCCGGGCGGCGAGTTCGCCGCCGTGGCGGAAGGCAAGCGTATCTGGATACTGTTCACGGAGGAGCTGGGCGCAGACCCGAACAACCAGACAGGGCGCGACTATCGCCCGTATGTGAACGCGGGACACGGCGTGATTGTGCGCCTGAACTACGGCTACCATCCCAACGGCACGCTGCCGCCCTCTTCTCAGTACGCCAACTTTGCGCGGCGCGTGGCGAACTTCGTGCGCAACTCGCAGGGCGCACACATCTGGATTATCGGCAACGAGACGAACCTACCAGTGGAGTGGCCCGGCGGCGAGAGCGGCGAGCCAATCACTGTCGCCCGCTATGTGCAAGCCTTTCGGATGTGCCGCGACGCGATTCGCTCGATTCCCGGACACGAGGACGACATAGTATGCGCCGCGCCTGTGGGCACTTACGCCCCGCCGTTTCCCCAGTACGGCATTCCGGGCTTTCTGGACTACTGGGCACAGATGCTCGAAGCCATTGGCGCGGAACAGGACGGGTTCATCCTGCACGCCTACACGCATGGCAGCGACCCGAACAACATCTTTAGCGAGGTGCGCATGCAACCGCCGTATGACCAAGTTTACTTGCACTTCCGCGTCTATCGGAACTTGCTCAGCCGTATACCTCCGTCGATGCGCCACCTGCCCGTGTTCATCACCGAGACCAATCCCGGCGAGCCGTGGCCCGACATCAACAACGGCTGGATCAAAAACGCCTACCTGGAGATACACAACTGGAACCGCAACCCTGCGAACCAGACGATACGCGGGCTGTGTCTCTACCGTTGGCCCCCGTATGACATCTACTACATTCAGGGTAAGTGGAACACGATTCAGGACTGGCGCGAGGCGATGCGCAATGACTATCGCTGGCGACGCGACTCGGTGGGCGATGTGGACGGCGATGGCTGCGTAAACGATGCCGACCTGCTGAGCGTCATCTTTCGCTTCGGGCAGTCGGGCTATAACGCCCACGACCTGAACTGGGACGGCAGAATCAGCGACGCTGACCTATTGCAGGTGCTGTTTAGCTTTGGTGCAGGGTGCTGACATCGCCTCTATCAGCATTAGATGCTGGATTGGGACGCGCTGAACGCTGAGATCGTTGCTTGTCGGCAGTGCCCGCGCCTGGTGGCGTATCGGGAACGGGTTGCCTGCCTGAAACGCGCTGCGTTCCGCGATTGGGACTACTGGGGCAAGCCCGTACCGAACTTCGGCTCGCCCGAAGCGCGACTGCTGCTTGTGGGGCTGGCGCCCGCAGCACACGGGGGCAACCGCACAGGGCGCGCGTTCACAGGCGACGCCTCAGGCGACTTCTTGTTCGAGGCGCTGTACCGCACAGGGTTCTGCAATCAGCCGACCTCGCAGCATCGTGGCGACGGGCTGCAGCTGAACGACGCGGCGATAACCGCTGTCGTCCACTGCGCTCCGCCCGCCAACCGACCCACCCGCGAAGAACAAGCCCACTGTTTTGCTTACTTAGTGCGTACCTATCGCCTGATGCCGAACCTGAAAGGCTTGCTGGCGCTGGGGCGACTGGCTTTCGAGGCGTGCCTGCGCTTGGCGCAGCATGAAGCGCTGCTTCCTGAAGGAACATGCCTCGCCTTCCAGCACGGCGCCCTCTACGACCTGCGCGACGGCAAGTTCCTCGCCGTCAGCTACCACCCCAGCGCACGCAACACCTACACCAAACTGCTCACGATGGAGATGATGATCACCTTGCTGATGCAGATCCGCGAGCGGTTGCAGGAGTAGACAGGAGACCCTGCCGCGCTTGCGAATCGAAAGGTGTGTTCGAGAGCCAACTGGTCTTCCCGCTCAACGGCTGGCACAATCACGCCTCCAGCCTCGTGGAGTGCCCAAATGGCGACCTGCTGGTGTGCTGGTTCAGCGGTTCAGGCGAGCGCATGGCAGACGATGTGCAGATTCTGGGCGCACGCAGGCGCAGGGGCGCAGCGCGTTGGAGTCGACCGTTCGTGATGGCGGATACACCCGACTACCCCGATTGCAACCCTGTGCTGTTTATCGACGCGCGTCGGCGGCTGTGGCTGGTGTGGATTACGGTACTCAACCACCGCTGGGAAGGCTCGTTGCTGAAGTACCGCATC
>JANXCK010000170.1 GCA_025060055.1 Fimbriimonadales bacterium
CGCCGCAAGCACTGCTAAAATCGCGATCACCGTCAGCAGTTCCACCAAGCTCATGCCGTTCTGTCTGCCGTACATGCCAATCACCCCAAGCTGTGGTCGCCTCAGCGCGCCGCAACAGCGCGCTGTTAGGCTTGGGAAATCGATCATAGAGGTCTTTCGCAGAAGCAACCAGCAACTACGGTGATTGTCGGCACACAAGAGCGATTGCTGGAGTCTCCGTCGTGCCCTTGCTGACTACCCTACAGCAAGGTATCCTTATGCAGGTGAGCCAAGCAGATGGTCTCTTTCGACTTCACGGACAAAGTTGTGCTGATTACGGGGGCAACAGGCGCGTTAGGGCGCGTGGTGGCGCGCCAGTTCCATCAAGCAGGCGCGACGCTGGCGCTGGGCGCTCGCGATGAAACGCTACTACACCAACTGTTTGCTGACCTCGCCTTGGACCCTCAGCACTTGCTTGTCGGCGGGATTGATTTGTGCCAACCTGAGGATTGCGACCGCCTCGCTCATGCAGTCGAAGACCGATTCGGTAGGCTCGATGCGCTGGTGAATACGGTCGGTGGCTTCACAGCAGGACCACCTGTGCATGCGACACCTGTTGAAGACTGGGAGCGGATGCTGGCAATAAACCTGCGCACGGCGTTTCTGGTCTCAAGAGCGATTGCTCCCGTGCTGATACGCTCAGGTGGGGGCGCGATTGTGCATGTGTCGGGCAGGGCGGGGTTGGCAGGGTTTGGGGGCGGTGCAGGCTACTGCGCCGCCAAGGCAGGCGTAATCCGCCTCACCGAGTCGCTTTCCGCAGAACTCAAAGAGCATGGCATCAATGTAAACTGCGTGCTGCCAGGTACTATCGACACGCCCGCAAACCGTGCGGCGCGCCCTGAGGCAGATTTCAGCCGCTGGGTCGCACCCGAGGCGCTTGGCGCGGTCATCCTATTTCTCTGCTCGCCCGCCGCCTCTGCTATTCACGGGGCGGCGATCCCCGTATACGGGCTGGGCGGCTGACCGCAGATTGGCTTTTGGACAGTCGTGTCCAAGCAATAAGCGCACGGACGAGACTGTCCGTGCCACGCTGTGTGGCTTGGACTGTCGTGTCCAAGCAGGCGTTGCGTCGGGTCCGCGCCGATAAGAAGCACGGGCAAGATGCCCCCGCCACAGCAGGATTTCGCTCTCCCTTTTCGAATCGCTACTGCAGGTGATACTATGGCGCAGGAAGGCATTACGCGGCGCGAGTTTCTGAAGGCGACAGCGGGCGTGGCGGTGGCAGCGACGCTGCCGATTGAGTTGTTCGCGCATGCGCATGGGCGCGATACGCTGCGCGTCGGGCTTATCGGCTGTGGCGGACGCGGCACGGGCGCCGCTATCGACATCCTCGACGCGCACCCCAGCGTCGAACTGTACGCGCTTGGCGACGCCTTCGAAGACCGCCTCAACGCCTCGCTCAACGCCCTGCAACAAGAGAAAAAAGACCGCCTCAACATTGGCGATCGCAAGTTCGTCGGGCTGGACGCCTACAAAGGCGTGATTAGCAGCGGCGTGGACATCGTGTTGCTTTGCACCCCGCCCGCGTTTCGCCCCATTCACTTCCGCGAAGCGATTCAAGCAGGCAAGCATGTGTTTATGGAGAAGCCCGTCGCCGTATGCCCAGCGGGCGCACGCCTGATGTTCGAGATGGGCGAGCTGGCGACCCAAAAAGGCTTGTGTGTCGTAGCAGGCACGCAGCGCCGCCATGAGCCGAACTATATCGAGACCATTCGCCGCATCCAAGAAGGCGCCATCGGCAAAATCGTCGGTGGTGCATGCTACTGGAACCAAGGCGGACTGTGGCATGTGGAGCGCACACCCCAAATGAGCGATGTCGAATGGCAACTGCGCAACTGGCTCTACTTCACCTGGCTCTCTGGCGACCACATCGTGGAACAGCACATCCACAACATCGACGTCATCAACTGGGTGCTGGGCACACACCCCGTCCGAGCGATGGGCATGGGCGGTCGCCAAGCCCGCACCGAACCGCACTACGGACACATCTACGACCACTTCGCCGTGGAGTTCGAGTATCCCGACGGTATCAAGGTGCTGAGCATGTGCCGTCAGATAGACAACTGCGCGATTGTGATCGGTGAGCGGATTTACGGCGTTGAGGGCACTGCAGACCCTGCAGGCACTATCACTGCGCGCGGCGAGACCTGGCGCTACAATGGACCCAAGCGCAGCGGCTACAAGAGAGAACAGGAGAACCTTGTGCGAGCCATTCGTGAGGGCAAGCCGATTAATGAAACCCGCGCCGTGACGGAAAGCACGCTGGCAGCCATCATGGGGCGGATGTCGGCGTACACAGGTAAGGTGGTGACTTGGGACTTCGTGATGAACCGCTCGCAGCTGAACCTGCTGGAGCGGGCGGAAAAGCTGGAGTTCGGCGCGATGCCTGTGGACGAGGTGGCAATGCCTGGCAAGACGCCGCTGGTGTAGCAGAGAGGTACCCTCTCGCGTGTGGGTTTTGATTCTGGGCGTGCTGGCGGCGCAGCTGGCGATTCTGCTCTACAACTGGGGGTGTTGGCGCAGACGCAGGGTTTGCCCTCACCCCCTTACCTCCTCTCCCGCTGCGCGGGAGGGGGGGAAATTCGCTCCCCTTGCCCATGCGGTGGGAGAGGGGCAGGGGGCACGGGCAAACCTCTCCATTCTCATCCCCGCTCGCAACGAGATAGAGAACCTGCCGCGCCTGCTGGCAAGCCTTGCGCCACAGCTGGATGAAGGTGTGGAATGCTGGGTATGCGACGATGGCTCAGACGACGGCACGACCGAGTGGTTGCAGGTGCATGCGGAACAGCTGGGCATCAACTGGTTCCGCAGTGCGCCGCGCCCCGATGGCTGGGTGGGCAAAAGCTGGGCGTGCTACCAGCTCGCTGCGCGGGCACAGGGCGAATGGCTGCTGTTTCTGGACGCCGACCTGCGTTGCGAGGCGGGGTTCGTCGACGCGCTGCGTGGCTACCTATCGTGCACCGACGCTCATCTGGTCAGTGCCATTCCTGCGTTCGCACCCGCCAGCCTGCCCGTTGCCTTGCTCAAGCTGATGGTTCCGTTCGCTGTGTTCACGCTGTTGCCTCTGCCGCTGGCGGAGAGGCATCCGAATCCCGCGTTTGCATTTGCCAACGGGCAGGTGATAGCATTCCACCGAACCGACTACGCACGCTGGCTGCCCCACTTTTTCGTGCGTGGCACAGTGTTGGAAGATGTCGCGCTTGCGGCGCTGGTAAAGCGGCATGGCGGCGTCGTGCGTCTGCTGGATGCGCGGGCGTGCTTGACTGTCTCGATGTATCCCACGCTGCGCGAGGCAATGAACGGCTTCGCCAAGAACGCGGTCGCCATCTGTCGCACGGTTCCGATGGCAGTGTTCGTGGGGCTGATGTTGATTCTGGCGTATCTTTCGCCGCTGGGCGCACTGCTTGTGCCTGCGCAGCGTCCGCTGGCGGCGATTGCCATTCTGACGGCAGTAGCGATTTTCGGCTTGTCGGCGCGGGTGGTGGGGTTGCCATTTCGGCTGGGATTGCTGTACCCGTGCAGCGTGCTGCTGGGGCTGCTCACACTGGGGCGTTCGGTTGTTTGGTATTGGCGAGGCGCGATTGTATGGAAAGGGCGGGTCTACCGAGCGCATTCGTAAGGTTGCAGGCACGGTTCGTGGACTGGCTGGTAGCACGCAGCCTGCGCGGGCACTTTCGGGCAGTGTATGTGCGCGGCGCGCTGCCTGCCAATCCCGCACCGCTGATTCTATACGCCAACCACCACTACTGGTGGGACGGCTACTTGGCGTACTGGCTGGTGCGCTCGTGGGGGCGGAGGCTGATAGTGTGGATGGAGGCGTATCGGCGGTTCCCGCCGTTTGGGGCAGTCGGCGCGTTGCCGTTCCCTGCCAACGACGCTGCGCAGCGCGCCCGCGCCGTTCGCCGGACTCTGAAAGCGTTGCAGTCGCCTGAAACCGCGCTGTTGCTGTTCCCCGAAGGCAAGCTGCACGGCGACACGGCGCGACTGCTACCGTTCCAGCGGTCGCTGTGCTGGCTGGCGCGACGAGTGCCTAATGCCGTCGTGCTGCCGCTGGCAATCCACATCGAGCCGAGCTACCATCAGTATCCGCGTGCGTATCTAAGCGTGGGCACGCCGTTCGAGGGCGACCCAGGCGAGGAAAAGGCGTGGCTGTGCGCAGCGAGGGAGGCGTTGCAGACCTTGCTGGTGCAGGTGCGTCGGGAAGCGAGCGCTGCAGTGGCTGAGACCGACATACTCGCGTCGGGGTACAAGGTGCTACTGGAAGGCAAGCGGTCGGTACACGAACGGTTTTGAAAAGTTATGAACCTTGGTATAATACGACCCGTGCGAGGGGGAAACTCAGATGCGACGGTTTCGCCTGTGGTGGGAGCTGGAAGGTGTTTCGTGGCTACTCTGGGGGGCTGTGGCAGTGTATCTGCTTGCGGTGCTGTTTATAGTGATTCGCGCCTATGACACTCCGAGAGCGTCGCTGCTCCGACGACATCGCGCGGGCGCACCCATACTGCAAACTCGCCACCTGGAAGTGCGGGCGTGCCGTGTCCAGAGTGGAGAGACAGATACCCGTGTCAAACTCTACATCAGCAACCTCAGTGTGCTGCGACTGAGCGACCTGCACCTTACAGTGCGCTTAGACGGCTTGTCGCCCCTGAACGCCCCCGCGCCGATGCGCGAGTTGCAACCTGCTGTTGTGAAAACAAGCTCCATAGTGCCCGCCCGCGCGCACGAGCTGGAACTGCGCTTTCCCCCGCCCGCTAAGGAACTCCTGCAAGTCTCGGTGCGCTACACTGTCGAGTCCGTACCCGCTACAGAACATATAGGTTCAGGCAAGGCGCTCCTGAAGCCCTGTCGGTAGTCGAGGCGCTGTTTGAAACCCCGATTGGTATAACGCAATCAAGCGCACACGCTTCCCCCGAAACTCCTGCGCTCGGGCAGCAATCTCTTCCCACGAGCCTTCCAGAACCGTTGGCATAGCCAAATTCTACCTGAAAGCAACAGTATCGTCTCACAGCCCTCACGCGCCGTAGCACGCCCCATCTGCGCCGCGTTGTGACCCATCTGCGCCGCGACACGCCCCATCTGTGTCGCGTCGTGACGCATATGCGCCGCGTTGTGACGCATATGTGCCGCGTTGTGACGCACATGTGCCGCGTCGTGACGCATATGCGCCGCGGCACGACACAGATGGATCCGCAGGCAACCTATAGCATTCCACTATACCGAATGACGACGAGGCGCTGCTGTACTCAACCTGCTCGGCACGCTTCAAGGTACTGGCTATCAGGAAACATCTCAGGGATCTGTCGTTTCGCCCACTTGCGTCAGAACACTCTGATATAGCGACTGGGCTACTCGGAAGCCGCACCTAATCAGCGAGTCCATCACCGCCCCCACAGACTCCAGCAAACCACGCGCCTTTGCCCACTTCAGTATGCCCAGCGTGCCCAAAGCCTGCAAGCCTTCCGCACGAGCGCGTCGCCTACCCACTCGCTCATCTATCAGCAACAGCGGACTGAACGACTTCATCTCGACGCCAACGGAGATGACCTCTACCTCTCCTCGACGCATTCCACTGTGTGGGGGTGGGATGAGAGTAGAAGGTGTCATAACGGTAATCCAGCCCTCTCTGATGGCGCGACGCAGTTCGTGGTAGCCTGCCTTGCCCTGTGCTCGCGCCCCGCACACCTCGTTGTAGACCGCTTCAGGCACGACAAGCGCACCGAAAAGGCTCTTGAGCAGTTCAAACTGACCTACCGAGGCGAGCGCAATCAGCACGCTGGCATCCACGACAACGAGCGATTTGGGCAACGGGTTCATCGCTCGAGTTGTTCTCGCAGCGTCTGTTCCTCAGCCTGCCAGTCTTCGGCATCGTAGGCGTAGTAGGGGATACCGTGCGCTGCCATCAGTTGCACGAAGTCGGTCAAATGCATCCCCAATAGTTGCGCTGCCTTACCTGCGCCGAGCTTGCCCTGAAGCACCAACGCTAACGCCAGCGTCTGGTTCAGACGCGCCTCGCGGGCTTCGGAGTCTAACAAGTCCGCTATTTCATCAGGCAGCTGCAGAGTGACGGATTTCATAACTGAGTCAATTCTACCTCACGGCATAGAACGGCTCAGCTCGGTCTCGGAAAGCTCAGCGTCGCCGTCGTTTGACCATCCGCGCTGACCATCGTGAACTTGCCTCGCTGGATAGCTGTGTCAAGGGGCGCAAGCGCGTGCCCAATCCGCCTGCAATAATCACGCCTCGCAAGTGGGTGTACCTCCTTTGTCGGGGGTAAGTGTACCTTCTACTATAATCCCTGTAGCAAGCGACTCTGTATAACGGTGCGCCGCCCCGTGCGCGCCCTGATTGGGTACGATGGCGTCCTCGCCATCGCAGGTGATAGCGAGACGCCGCTGCACCTGACCTGCTCGGCGCGCTTGGAAAGGTACTTGCCAATCGCCACTTCAAGCAGCGCAGTGCTGTCAGCGAGACGCTGACGCTACGCACGCGCTCCGCGTAGCGTTGGCGTCCCGCCGACGAACGCCGATTGAGATTACTACAGGAACTTGATATCCACATTCGTCAGCCCTTGCAGTGCCTCGAAGTGCCTATCCAGCGTTAGTAGAGGCAGTCGATATGCCAGCGCAAACGCGGCAATCCACACATCGTTTTCGGGAATTGGCGTGCCCTGCGCTCGCAGAAACTGCTTTACCTGCGCATATGCCCGCTGCACGGCGCGCCCGAACGCCAGCAGCGAATAATCGCCCACCAACGCCTCAATCACCTGCCTTTGATACTCAGGGCGTGCGGAAACCGATGCGCCGTAATACAACTCCCCCACTGTAATCCCACACAGATAGAAGCGCGCCTGCTCACCCAGACGCGCCTTCAAATCCAATCGCCCGCGCAGTATTTCCGCAGCGACGCTTGTATCCAGCAAGTACCTACCAGCGTTCTGTCTCGATGCGTTCACAACCTTCCTCAATTGCTCGCAGCAGTGCATCCACCTCCTCGTCGGAGAGCGCGCCAGCGACTCGGTCAAAGTGCGCGGCAGGGATACCTGCGGGTAGGCGCGGCGTAGACTCTTGGTCGTCTAACACAATCAAGCGCACACGCTTCCCCTGAAACTCCTGCGCTCGGGCGGCAATCTCTTCCCACGAGCCTTCCAGAACCGTTGGCATGGTGGAATTCTACCTGAACACAACGATTTCGTATCGCAACCCTCACGCGCTGAAGCTCTTTAGTTAGAAGTTCTCCTTGTAACCGCCACGTCACCCCTGTTTCCCGCAGAAGTGCCAGTGCCTGCTCGTAATACCCTCGCGCCTCTTCAAGCCGTCCGACAGCACAAGGTGCTGTCGCCTTGCTGGATCGGTTGATTAGCTACCTACAACACCTCGTCGTTCGCGAGAGTATAGTCCTGACTTCGCGCCATAAGAGCCTCTCCCTTCAGCAGCTCAATCAACACACCCGCGCTTGTTCCTACACTATTCCGTCCTCACTCTTTTATCTCCCTTCTCAGTGTAATCAGGAGACCAAAAGAGATTAATCACTTCGCTCAGAAACGATTTGTCGCATTTACGAGACGTGTTTCTCGCTACTTTGCCGCGCGCGGATTTTCTGTATCGCCTCTTGCGCTGCCTCACGCACAGGATAGCACATCGCCTGCGGGTTGTAGAAGGGATCGAGCAATTGCACTCTTTCAAGCGCTGGGATAGCTTTCGGATTGCCTAAATCCCCTAATGCCTTTGCTGCAGCTAAGCGGACGTATGCGTCCACATCTCTTAGGGCTTCGATGAGGGCTTCCAAAGGATGCTCACAACAGATACGTCCTATTGCGTAAGCAGCTGCAGAGCGTACGTATGCAAGCTCATCTTGAAGCTTCTGAGGCAGCTCGCGCACTGTTAGTGCGCTAATCTGTCCCAAGACATTTACGGCGTTGTGGCGTACCTCTGCATCATTATCATCCAATCCTTGCATGAAAGTACTTTCTATCATTCCTATCAAAGCATTTCCCAGTGTTCTATAAGCGGCGCGTCGCGTGCTTGGATCTTCCAGTGCTTGGATTAGCATTGGAACAGCATTTATTCCGAGTACGCAGACCGCTTGCTGTACCGTCTCAGTGGTTAAGCCACGAACGAGAACCCCCCATTCACCTTGATGTGCGAGCGTTTGAACCGCCAGCGTTAGAGGAAAATCCGATGCATTCAGTTGTTCAAGCGCGTGCTTAGCCTCGCTCAGCAACTCGGCGTGTACGCGCAACGCAGGCACAGCTTGAGAGTCGCCAATCTGCCCCAGTGCCCTTGCCGCTGCACGGCGCACATCCCGATCCACATCCTGCAGTGCCTCAATCAGTGCAGGCACGGCTTGAGGATCGCCAATCTGACCTAATGCCTTTGCTGCCTCACAGCGTATGTTGTTTTCTGTATCCCTCAATGCTTGAGCAAGGATGGGAACTGCAGGCTTTCCCGATGAGGCTATCTGCCGCAAAACATTCCCCTTTAGCTTCTTACGGTTTCTGCGCACATACTCTGTAGCCCGATGCGACCATTGCAGCAGGTCGAGTCTAAGGTGACCGTTGTCCGAAAAGATTGGTTCATTGAGTACCACAATCCAACTATCCCAACTCTGAATGCACAGGCGAATCGCTGACCTGCCAGCAGAGGGCGAGCGCATTCTTCCCCCTGGTACAATCACTACCTCTACTCCCTGTCGGTACATTGCTGACCTCCTGCACGATTGTACACTGCTCGAGGGAATGGTACCCGAAACCACTCTAGTTTTATAACCCAAGCTACTACTTACGGATTTGGTTAGGCGAAATTCCTCGCTCCATTCGGAATAACAACGCTCTACGGGCAAAAGGAAGCCTATCATTCCAAGCCGA
>JANXCK010000182.1 GCA_025060055.1 Fimbriimonadales bacterium
GTTCGGCGTGCAACTGCCGACCGACCTGCTGCTGATGCTGCCCTACCTGCTCACTGTGATTGCGCTGATGGGCTTACTGGGCAAGATGAAACCGCCGTCGGACTTGGGGAACTAATCGTCCAACAGGTATAGCACCAAGCATTTGCACGCCCCACCCGACTTGATGAACTCGCTCATCGGCACTTCGTACACCGTGTAGCCGTGCTCCTCTAAGTAGAAGCGCAAAATCGGGCAACCTGCGGGCATCACCACATGCTTGCCAACCACCACCGAGTTGCAGGCGAACCGAAGCGCCTCCTCTGGGCTGACGGGAATCGTCTCGAAATGTTGCTCAATCACGCGGCGGGCGTACCAGTCGAACGCTTCGGGGTAGTAGGCAACCAGTCGCCCGCCCAGCGGCAGGAAACAGGTGTCCAAGTGATACCAGCGGTCGTCCACCAGCTCGAGGCTGAGCACTTCCAGCCCTGTAAGTTGGCTAAGATAGCGGTGTGCGCAGATGTCGGTGCGTTTTAGGTAGCCTGCGACTATTAGGTCATCAATCAGGAAGGCGTCGCCCTCGCCCTCGAAGGCGCAGTTGGACGGCATCAAATGCACGGTGTAGCCCTGCTCGCGAAACCACTGCTCAAAGTACGGTTCCTCGACTTGGCGTTCGGGATGGCGAAAGCGCGACAGCACGACCTGTTTGCCAGGTAGCGGCAGTCCCGCATTCGCCGTGAACACCATGTCAGGCGCCTCGCTGGCTTGCTCAATCAAGCGTACAGGAATGCCAATCTGTTCGGTAAGCGTCTGGTAGAGTTGTTCCCACTGACGCCACGCCAGCTGCTTGTCGGGCTTGTCGCTCAAATGCATCCACGGGTTAATCTCGTACAGTAGGTCATACGCACTGGGCGCACACATCAACAGTTCCGCTACACGGGTTGCGCGTCGTTCACGGGTTGGCATCGTTTGCATCGTCGTCTCCACTCTGCGTTCTCAGGCAGTCTCGGTTGCGCTCGTATCGATAGTTTACGGACGCGAGCGTAGGCAAGTTTCGCCTACGCGAATTATGCCACAGTTCTCTGGGTGGCTTAGGGAGAGGCTACCCGCATCCGAACGAGCTGCCGCAGTTATAACACTGGAAACAGGCGCCCGAGCGCACCATAATCATCCCGCAGCTGGGGCAGGGCGGCGCATCCTGCTGCAACCTAACCAGTTTCGACCAGTCCGTGGTCGTTGCGCCCTGCCCGCGCGGTAAGGCGGACTCGCCCGTGCCCCCTTGAACGCCCTCTGGTTCAGGCAGCGCCTGACTGGGGCTAACCCCTTCCATCGCTTCGGGCGGTGTCGGCTGCCCCTGTAGGAACTTCAGCGCAAGCCAGCGGAAGATATAGTCCACAATCGAGGTGGCGATGGGGATTTGCGGGTTGTTCGTGAAACCGCTGGGCTGGAAGCGCGTGTAGGAGAACTTCTCCACGAGCTTCTCCAGCGGCACGCCGTACTGCAGTGCGAGCGAAATCGCCGTCGCAAAGGCGTCCATCAGCCCCGAAATCACGGAACCTTCCTTCGCCATCGTGAGGAAAATCTCACCGGGCGTACCGTCTTCGTACATCCCGACGGTGATGTAGCCCTCGTGCCCCGCCACGCTGAACTTGTGCGTGATGCTCTGGCGCTCGTCGGGCAGGCGACGGCGCACCGGACGGATGACCTCCGTCGTTTCCATCTCAGCTTCGGGTCTCTTCGTAGACAGCGGCTGCGTGCGCTTGCTGCCATCGCGGTAAATCGCGATGGCTTTTAGCCCGCGTTTCCACGCCTCCATGTAGATTTGCTCGATGTCTTCGGGGGTGGCGTCATTCGGAACATTCACGGTTTTACTGATACTACCACTGAGGAAAGGCTGTACCGCCTCCATCATCTTCACATGTGCCATCGGGGCGAGGCTGCGCACGCCTTTAGCAGGGCGAAAGGCGCAGTCGAACACGGGCAAGTGTTCGGGTTTGAGATACGGCGCGCCCTCGATGGTGTCATTCTCGTCGATGTAGCGCGTGATGGCTTCAATCTCCTCGCTGTTGTAGCCCAACTGCTGCAGCGCGAGCGGCACCGTGTTGTTCACGATTTTCAGTAAGCCCCCGCCTACCAGCGTCTTGTATTTCACCAACGCAATATCGGGTTCGATGCCTGTGGTGTCGCAGTCCATCAGGAACGCGATGGTGCCTGTCGGCGCGAGTACCGTCACCTGTGCGTTCCGATAGCCGTGCTGCTCGCCCAGTTGCAGCGTCTCTTGCCAGAGGGCGCGGGCGGTGTCCATTAGCGTAGGGGGCACATGCTCCGCCTGAATGCCGTTCAGCGCGTCGGCGTGCATGCGCATCACTTCCAGCATCGGCTCTCGGTTCAGCACGAAGGCGGGGAAGGGGTTGCCGCAGTCCCGCGCGATAATTGCCGACTGCCGATAGGCTTCGCCGTGCATAATCGCGGTAATCACGGCGGCGTAGGCGCGCCCCGCATCGCTGTCGTAGGGCAAGCCCAGCGACATCAGCAGCGCGCCCAGGTTCGCATAGCCCAGCCCCAGCGGGCGGAAGTTGTGGCTGTTGTCGGCGATTTTCTCGGTCGGGTACGCCGAGTTGTCCACGATAATCTCCTGCGCCGTGATGAAAATGCGCACCGCCGCGCGGAAGGCGTCCGCGTCGAAGTCGCCGTTCGGCAGGCGGAACTTCATCAGGTTCAGGCTGGCAAGGTTGCACGCCGTGTCGTTTAGGAATACGAACTCCGAACAGTTCGCCACGACCAGCCCGTTGACGATGTAGGTATGATGCCGCGGCTCCGTGAGGTTGAAAGTTAATTCATAGCCGACGAACTCGCGTTCCACAAGCTGCGCGTCCAGATGAATGCTGTGGAACTCGTGCTCGCGCACCCAGCGTTCCAGAGTTTCCTGTTTACGGGGCAGGCTGAAGCCAACATACTCGTAGAAACGAGCGAGCGAGGCACCTGTAATCCGCAGGTCATACGAAGGCGTGCCTGAGTTGTATTCAACGGCTTCCCCGTTGCGCTTGCGTGTGTAGCGAAAACCCGATTTTTTCGGCTTTTGCGTGTAGATGCGACTCTGGATTCCGAACATCAGCAGCAGTTGCTGCACTTCCTGAAGCAGCTTGAGCGATTTGCTGCCCAGCCCCACATAGCGTGTGCCGTTGCGCAGGTCGTCGCGGGCGCAGCCATCCGCGCTGAACAGTCCGCGCAGGTAAGCGGCAACGATTGGCGCGGGGGCTTGGAAAAGGCTCTGCGGCACGCGCTTCTCGGCGGCAGTCGCACGGCGCATGCCCAGCTGCTCCAAGAAGCGATTCAAGGTCGCGCGAGTGATGCGCATCTGCACCGTGCCGTTTGCTTGATGACTGATATTGGGGCGCAGTCCTATTGATTCCAGTACGGCTTTGTGGCGCGGCAACAGGTATTGCTGGTCTTCGGGCGAGCCGTAAATCCATGTAATCATGTTGGTGGAGGGCACAAACGAACCATCGCCTGTCAAGTGCCCCAGCAGCTCGGCTAACGGCTCTGACCACTCTGTGGGCAGGTTCAGCTCGGCGCGCCGCTCGCCCTTTGCGCGAAGTTTGCCGAACTCGCTTTCACACGGTAGCTGCCATGAGGCGTTCACAGGCAGGCACGGCGCGTCCACGACCATCACCCCATCATCAGGGGTTAGCTCGTCCGCGCGCACCATCCCCCGATTGCGCGTGAAAAACCGATGATTTGGCGTGCAGCGCACCTCGATGCCGTTCGAGAAACGCAGTCGCCAGATTTCGTTCACGCCTGTAACCATGAACTGGCTTGGCTCGCTGAGGCGCACGCCTGCGCACGGTTCAGGCGCGGTGCGGTTGTGCGTGTACACCTGAAAACTCTCGCCCTGCGCCACGCGCAGCATCAACTCGCGAAACGGGATTAGACCCTTATCCGTGTACACAAGACTGTCGCCCGTAAAACAAGGGTTGCTCGCCTCAATTTGCCCGCTGTTTTTGACGGTATGCCAGCGGTTGGTGGTGTCGTGGAACTGCAAGCCAGGGTCGCCGCACACCCACGCGGCTTCGGCGATTTTGCGGAACAACTCGCGGGCGCGATAGGTTCCCAAAACCTCGCCTGTGGTGCGGGCAATCGTGTGCCATTCGCGGTCTTCTTCCACTGCCCGCATAAACTCGTCGGTCACGCGCACGCTGTGGTTCGCGTTCTGGAAGAACACCGAGTCGTAGGCGCCGCCGGGCACATTGAAGCCGGGGTCATAACCCGCCTCAATCAGCGCCCACGCCTTCCGCTCTTCCTTTGCTTTACACTCAATAAACTCCACGATGTCGGGGTGGTCGATGTTCAGAATCACCATCTTGGCGGCGCGACGGGTCTTGCCGCCGCTCCTAATAACCCCCGCAAACGCGTCGAACCCGCGCATAAACGACACGGGTCCCGACGCGCGTCCGCCCCCTGACAGGTACTCCTGTGAGCTGCGCAGCCTCGACAGGTTCGAGCCAGAGCCAGAGCCGAACTTGAAAATCATCCCCTCCGTCTTGGCAAGGTCGAGAATCGATTCCATCGTGTCTTCTACGGACACGATGAAACACGCCGAGGACTGACATCGAGGCTCGATCCCGACATTGAACCAGACGGGGCTGTTGAACGCGCCGTATTGGTGGAGTAGCAGGTATTTGAGCTCGTCGCGGAAGGCGTCGGCGTCGGCGGGCGTCGCGAAATAGTTCATCTGGCGTCCCCA
>JANXCK010000246.1 GCA_025060055.1 Fimbriimonadales bacterium
CAAAGGCGTGAAATCCAACGCCATTGTGGTGGCAAAGCAGGGAGTAACGCTGGGAATTGGCGCAGGACAAACCAATCGGGTGGGGTCGGTGCGACTAGCGCTGGCGCAGGCCGGGGAACAGGCGCAGGGAGCGGTTTTAGCTAGTGATGGCTTTTTCCCGTTTGGCGATTCGCGCGAGCATCGCGTAGCGCAGTTCGTTCTCGGCGAGTTGCGCCATCTCGTATTCGGGGTCGATGGTGTTGCCGTCGGTGCGCATGGGCGTGGGTTGGGGCTTGGGCTGCGCCTGACGGGGTTGCGCGGCGGGGGGCAGGCTAATATGGCGCGGGTCAGTGGTGCGCAGCGGCAGTGCGCCTGTTTGCAAGGCGCGTTGCATCAGGCGCGAGGGCGGGGCTTCGCCTTCGGGCAGGTCAAGGCGCACAAAGTTCGGCGTGTTCGCGTTGGCGAGGTTATGCGCCAGTATCTTGTGGCGGGCGGTGGCGCGATTCATCGCCCGCTCTGCCGTTTGCAAGGTCGACGTGTCCCAAAAAGTCCGATAGCCTGCGATTCGCATTCCGCTTCACTCCTCTCGCGTCCATGCGCACAACCTCCATCCTTCGTAGCACGGGCGTCCGCGCCCGTGCGCTTGTAGCGTCAGCGTCCCGCCGACGAGGCGCTGGAGCGAGACGCTCCAGCCACCGATTCTGCCTACCGATTATCGGCAGGCGCAGCAGGATTTTTCACGGAGGCACGCTCTTCAAGGGAGAAACGCCCTCACGGAGGCGTCCGTCCAAAATCAGGAGGGCTGCGATGCGTCAAGCGGTCTGCATAAGCCTTGCGTGCCTGATGCTGACATTCGCGCGTGCGGACGATCCACGCTTGCAGCAAACCGTGTCGTTCCAAGAGCCTGCTCAAACCGTGGGGCAGATTCTGCAAAAGCTTTCCCAGCAAGCAGACCTCATACTGTTCCCCGTGCCACCGCTGGATAAGGAGATCCTGATTGTGGACGCCAAGGACTTGTCGTTGAAGATATTGATGGATGCGCTTGCCGACGCGCTGGACGCGGAATGGTTTGCGCAACCGAACGGCTCATATCGGCTCACGCGCACTGCCAAGAAAGCGATGGAGCGCAGGCAAGAGGACGACTCTGCCATCAAAGCGCAACTGCCGCGCGCTATTCAGGAAAGTGCAAAGGAGCTAAAAACTGTTTCGTGGACGCGGCAGTTCTTGGAAGAGCAGTTGCGCACTGCACGGCAAATCCTTAGCAATCAGCTCACCGACCCAGAGGGTCGTCCCGCTGAGGAAAGGCATACGCTGTTTCGTCAATCGCGTCGCCTAAACCCCGCACAGCGCCTTGCGCTGCGCCTCCTGCAGCAGATGAATCCGCAGAAACTGCTCGACATCCCCGTGGGCGAGCGGCGCGTGTTCAGCAATTTGCAAGGACGGTATCTGGAGCCGTTCGGGTTCGACATCACACCGTTGTTGCGACAGTTCGCGCAGGAACAGAGCCTACTGAGCGAGGTGTGGTATGACCCCAAAATCGGCATCGATGCCGTTGAGAAACAGTATCGCGAGCGACATGAGGGCTACCCCAGCCTGCTGACAGACTTCTGGAGAGACCTGCCCGATCGGAAACCCGTTAGTCCCGCCAGCCTGCGCCTCTTTCTGGAAGTGGCGCGCCCGACGCCCGAGTCGTTTAGCGTCAGGGTGTATTTGGAAGACCCTACGACGCAGCGTGTTTATCGCGGTTGGCATTCATTCTCGGCGCGAAGTGAGTTGCCACCCCTGCCCGATGGCGCTTGGCGTGAACGCGCTGTGGAATGGAGCGAAGGGACGCGCCTGATGGCAGGCGCAGTCAGCGCATATCTGGCAGCCACAGAAGCGGAACTCGCTCAAATCCGCGGTGAGGCGGTTGACGAATCGGCAGTCGCTTTGCGAATAGATGAAGCGCGTCAGCGACTGCTGGATCCCGCACTGACAGAGCCGCATAGCCTAATGACAACGGACCTACTGCGCAGCTACGCACGGGCACAAGGCAAGGCACTGGTAGCCTTCCCCAAAGAGGGCGATTTACTGGAAGTGGTGCGTTTATGTCAGGCAGTCCTGTCGGGGCGCGATAGGTTGGGGATGCACGCGCGTATTCTGCAAGGCTACCGCTGGCGTGAGCGATTGGGCGTACTGGTCGCGACTCCGCCGCTGGTCTCGTATGTGTGGGGCACACGGTTCGATCGGGCAGGCGTGAGCCGCGTTGCCATGCGCGTACGGCAGCAGGGGTACCTGACCTTGACCGATCGGCTGGAGTGGGCGCGGGCGGAATCGCCGACATTTCCTTACGGCGAACACTGGGCAGCGTATGGCGGGACGCAGCAACTCCGCTTTAGCGACCAGTACGCAGCAAGCACGCGCTTACTGAACAGTTTCACGGAGCGGGAGCGCAGTGCGCTGCTTGCAGGCGCGACGATTCGCCTATACGAGATGTCA
This sequence comes from Fimbriimonadales bacterium, assembly GCA_025060055.1. Taxonomy (GTDB): domain Bacteria; phylum Armatimonadota; class Fimbriimonadia; order Fimbriimonadales; family GBS-DC; genus GBS-DC. Next base: position 2,458 of record JANXCK010000246.1, read on the forward strand.
ATTGCTACGCGCAACGCCGTGTTGCACGCAGTGTACTACACGGAGACAGGCAGTCTTCGCGGTGAACGGGTGCATAGTGTGCCCCTCCCACACGCTCTGTTTCCGAACGGCTTGCCGATAGAGAGCGCATTTCAGGTGCAGGCTGCTAATGTGGATTGGGCGGTTCCCACAACGCGACACGGCAGCGAGCAGCAGCTCTATTTACTTCTTAGTCAATCCCCTCAAGGTGCGGATGGAAGCCAATCCAGCGCACTGGACAAGATCGAGGTAACCGTCGGTACACGGACGACTTACACCCTGCAACTGATGCTGCCTGACGGTAGAACTACCCTCTCGTTGGGGAGTGTTGAGGCGTTCCGCCCGTCGAGCGAGAAGCCTACGCGCTGGCGCGACCTGCCCGCAACCGTGCGTGAGCGGATTGAACGGTTTGCACTAACAGGCTCGGAGTAGGGACTGCTTCGGGCTGAGCAGGTACAATACCCCCGCGTATGAAAACGGTCGTTATTGTGGGCGCAGGGATAGGCGGCTTGGCGACCGCCGCACGCCTTGCCAAAGCGGGGTATGAAGTTGCCGTGTTCGAGGCGCGTGCCCAAATCGGCGGGCGCATAGGCGAACTCCGCCGAGATGGCTATCGGTTCGATACAGGTCCCACGCTGCTGATGATGCTCGAACCGCTGGAGCGACTGTTCCAAGACCTGCATCGCCGCCTGGAAGACTACTTAGACCTCACACTGATTGACCCGTCGTACCGCGTCTACTTCGGCGACGGCACGGTGTTCGACTCCACGCCGAACATCGCGCGGATGGTGCGCGAAATTGCCCGCAAAATCAGTCCCGACGAGGTTGCGGGCTACCTGCGCTTGATGGCAGACCTCAGCGGGATGTACCACGCCGTGGTGCCCGCGTTCGTGCGCAAGCAATACGACAGCCTCGCCGACCTGTTTAGCCCCTACCAAGTCGGGCTGCTGGTGCGCCATCGACTCTTGAGCAACCTTTGGCGCCGCGTGGGACAGTATGTACGCGACCCGCGCCTGCGTATGCTGTTCTCGTTTCAGACGATGTATTTGGGGCTGTCGCCCAAAGAAGCGCTGTGGGTCTTTGGCGTGCTGACCTACATGGAGTCGGGCGAAGGCGTCTGGTATCCGCGTGGAGGGATGCATCGCCTGCCCGAGGCGATTGCCCAGATTGCCCAAGAGGAGGGGGCGCGGATTTACCTCAATCAGCGCATAGCGGAAGTGCTCATCGAAGAGGGGCGCGCTGCGGGCGTGCGCTTGGAATCGGGCGAGGTGCTGAAAGCCGACATCGTGGTCATCAACGCCGATGTGCCCACAGCTTACCGCGAGTTGCTGCCCCCTACGCCTCACGCGCAGCGCCACTACAAAAACTCCTGCAGCGCCCTGATGTTCTACATCGGCTACACTGCGCCCCTGCCCCACCAGCTCCATCACAATGTCTACTTCAGTCGCGACTTCGAGGCGAACCTGCGCGAGCTGTTCGAGCAAAATCGCATACCGAGCGACCCTTCTTTCTACACCTGCCTTTCGAACCGCACCGATCCCGACGACGCCCCGACGGGTTGCGAGAATCTGTATGTGCTGGTTCCCGTGCCGAACCTGACGGGCGAGGACGCCCGCATTGCTGCGCCGCGCGTGCTGGAAACGGTTATTGAGCGCGTCGGATTGCAGCGCGAGCGCATCCAGTTCGTGCAGACTTGTACCCCGCATGAGTGGCACGCGATGGGCTTGTGGCAAGGCGCGGCATTCGGAATCGCGCACACCTTCTTCCAGTCGACGGCATTCCGCCCTTCGGTGCAGACGCCATTTCGCAACTGCTATCTGGTGGGCGCAAGCACGCAGCCAGGCAACGGTATTCCGATGACGCTGATTTCCGCCGAGCTGGTCGCCGAGCGCGTTCTGGGCAGGTGGGGACGCAAGGCGTGAAGAAAGGCGGCTGCTCACATCCCTAAGGGTGTTCGAAAGATGACGCAATTCGTCGGCGAGGACGCCGACGCTAAGGGGAGCGCGTGCGTCGCGTCGGCGTCTCGCCGACGGCGGCACCACTTGAAACGCCGATGGGTATAGACCCGCGCAGGCGGGCTTCGCTTACACAGGAACGGCTTCAGCCGTCTTGTCTGCAGGCATTTCTCGAACACCTCCCGCACCCCTTGACAACGCCGTCGCAGATGGGGTATACATATGTATACTTCGGAGGCGATACGATGGCGTTTAATGTGCGACGGTATCTGATTCGAGTGCGTGGCGGGCAGCAGTATCTGCCCGTGTCGGCACGACTGGTATGGTTCCGTGAGGAACACCCTGACTGGAGCATCGAGACACAACCGCTGCACCTCGATTTTGAGAACGGTATAGCGGTTTTTCAGGCAACAGTCAAGGATGCCAGCGGGCGCGTGATTGCGAATGCGACCAAGATGGAGACCCGCAACGATTTCCCGGATTTTGTAGAAAAATCCGAGACGGGCGCGGTTGGGCGTGCGCTCGCGCTCTGCGGCTACGGCACGCAGTTCGCGCCAGAGCTGAGTGAAGGCGATGTCACAACAGGGCATATCGCGTATGCCGACTCGCCGCTGCCCCTGCGCGGTGAGGAAGAGGAGACGACGCGTGTCGCAGAGCCACCTGCCGAGGCGATGGTCTGCGCCGACTGCGGCAAAGCGTTGCGCAAGCCCCAGTACGACCTGAGCATGGCGAAGTTCCACCGCCCGCTCTGCCCTGAATGCCAGCGACGAGCGCAACGCGCAGCCAGCCCCTCATAGCGCGGAGATGTTATCTGTGCTTGTCGTCGGCGAGGACGCCGACACTACGCGAGTTGCAGGGACATCCTGCCCGTGCAGGTGGCACGGACATCTTTGTCCGTGCATGCTTGGACGGAGTTGTCTAAGTCGCGAAATGTAGGGCAAAATGGTCAGTCAACGGTTAGACAGCTACCTGAGTGCGCGACATCCTGAGGTTAGCCGCGCCCGATGGCAAGAGTGGATTGAAGCGGGGCAGGTGCGCGTGAACGGCAGAATCGTCACGAAACCTGCCTACAAGTTGCACCCCGACGACAAGGTGGACTACACCTTGCCACCTGACCGCCCACCCGATTACGACCTCAAGCCCGAAGCAATCCCCGTGCCCATCGTGTATGAAGATGAACACCTGATTGTGGTGAACAAGCCGCGCGGGCTGACTGTGCATCCCGCACCAGGACATCCGCATGGCACGCTGGTCAACGCGCTACTGGCACACAGTTCTGTGTTAGCGCAGGGCAGCGCCACCTTCCGTCCCGGAATCGTCCATCGGTTGGACAAAGACACCACGGGGCTGCTGATTGTCGCCAGAACCGATTGGGCGCACGCGCGGCTCAGCGAGGCACTGCAACGCCGCACAATCGAGCGGTGCTACCTCGCACTGGTGTGGGGCGTCCCGCGGCAGGCGCGGTTCACGGTGGACTTGCCGATTGGACGCCACCCCGTACAGCGCAAGAAGATGGCGGTTTTCGACGCCGAGGCGGTGGCGGCGGGCAAGGCACGCCCTGCTTGCACGCACTTCACGGTGCGTCGCACTTGGCGCGACTTTGCCTTGCTGCATGCGCAGTTAGAAACGGGGCGTACCCATCAGGTGCGGGTGCATGCCAGCGCGTTGGGACACCCCATCGTGGGCGACGCGCTGTATGGAGGCATACGCACACCCCCGCGCGGCTGCCCTGCTTCCTTAGCGCAGGCTTTGCGAAACCTGCAGGGGCAACTGCTTCACGCCGCCGAGCTGACCTTCGCCCATCCTCTCACAGGCGAAACGATGCGGTTCACCGCGCCACTACCAGACGACTTCCAAGAAGT
>JANXCK010000085.1 GCA_025060055.1 Fimbriimonadales bacterium
CGAGGGCGCCCTGCAAGTGGAACTGGCGCAGCTGCTCTACCTGATGCCACGCTTGTCAGGCAAGGGCGTTGCCCTCTCGCGCTTGGGCGGCGGAATCGGCACGCGCGGACCTGGCGAGACCAAGCTCGAAATCGACAAGCGACGCATTCGCGAGCGCATCGCCCACCTGCGCCACGAGATTGAAGAGGTACGCCGTCAGCGCGGGCATCAGCGCAGCGCACGACGCAAACTGCCCTTCCCCAGCGGCGCCCTCGTCGGCTACACGAACGCAGGTAAGTCCACCTTGCTGAATGTGCTGTCAGGCGCACAAACCTATGTGGACAATCGCGTGTTCGCCACACTGGATCCCACCACGCGCCGCGTGGTGCTGCCCGACGGCTGGTCGGTGCTGCTCACGGACACGGTCGGCTTCGTGGAGAACCTGCCCCCGATGCTGCTTGAAGCGTTCTACGCTACCCTTGAGGAGGTGCGTGAAGCCGATTTCCTGATTCATGTGATAGACATCGCCAGCCCACACTGGGAGCTGCAGCGCGATGCCGTCGAGACGACGCTGGTGGAACTCCAAGCCGACCAAAAGCCCGTGATCACCGTGTTCAACAAGGCGGACTGCGTCCGTGATACGGGGTTCCTGCGCCAGCTGGTCGCAGAGACCCCCAACTCGGTTTACATCTCGGCGCGATTTGCGCAGGGCATCCCGCACCTGATGGATCGCATCGTGGCGACCGTGCAGGGCATGCTGGTCAGCGTGGATGTGTGGCTGCCCTACGAGGCGACGGCGCTGCTCTCGGAGTGCTACGAGTACGGGCGCGTGCTATCCGTGGACTACCATGAGGACGGGATTCACCTGCGGGCGCAGGTGATTCCGTCGGTCGCCGCGCGACTGCGAGAGAGCCAGAAGTGATGGGCATGCTTCATAGAGACCGTTCAAGATGTGTGCGCCCGACGGCTGAAGCCGTTCCTGTACAAACGAAGCCGACCTGCGTCGGCTGAAAGGTACAATTTTTCGCATGGAATGGTTCAACGACCAGCCGTTGCGCCCGCGCCCGCATATTGCTGTGCTGTTTTACGATGCGATTGGCGATTTTGTAGTTGTCACGCCGTTGCTGCGCGGGCTGAAAGAGAAGTACCCCGACTGCACGTTGGACTACTTCAGCGGCGAGCGCACGCGCGAACTTGAGGAAGAGTCGCCCTATATCGACGCACGCTTCTCCGTGTTTGGCAATCCGCACGCACTGCAGGTACTGCCCCGATTCGTGGCGGAGCGGTACGCCCTTGCAGGCGAGTATGACTTAGTCATCAACTGCGATTTTCACCCTACGATGGCGTTCGTGGCGCACATGCTCCAACCGCGCTATGTGGTCGGCAGATGTTTCGACGCCACGCTGCGCGAGGAAGTGCCCAAGCCACCCGACAAACGCCATCGCTTGCACGATGAGTTCTGGTCTGCCCCTGACCTGCTTCAGCGCTACAGCGACATTCTCCAAAGCACCTACATCGGCGAGATTCTGTGTCGGCTGGCGTTCGTGGAGACCGACTTCTACCGCACGGAAGTGCCTGTTCGAGACCCCGAATGCGAGATACCCGAGGTGCTTATCTCGACGGGGGGGCGACGCCGCGCCAAACTCTGGATTCGCGACTATTGGCAGCAGTTGATTGAGTGGTGCTTCCGCAACGGCTATCGGGTGGGGCTGTTGGGCGATCAGCCGCAGCAACAGAGCGCGGTGTACCACACGGGCGACACGGAGTCGTGGTTATTGGAACAGACGCCGCTGATTGACTTGCGCGGGCGGTTCCGCTTGCCGCAAGTGGCAGGCGCGTTGGCACGGGCGAAGGCGTGTGTCTCGGTGGACAACGGGATTATGCACTTGGCTTACAGCGTGCGCACGCCGACGATTGCGCTCTTTGGGGCAAGTCCGTGGATGGTGTGGGCGCCGCCCGTGCCCCATCTGCATCTGGTGCTGCCCGAAGAGCCGTGCAGCAAGTGCTACGAGAACCGCTTCCGTAATGCCGACTGCCTACTGCCGCGCCACCAATGCATGCTGAGTGTGCGCCCTGAGCGCGTGATTCGGCACCTGCAGAGGCTCCTTGAGAACCCGCCAGCATGCTGACTGACCCTCTTCTCCGCGAGCGGCGGTCTCCAAGCCTACTTCGAAGTCGCTGACGCGGGAGCGCGATTCGTGCGTTTGGAGGCGGCTTTGAGGCGTGCTGCGCTGCTCGCAGGGCGCGTGCGCAGCTGCGCCCAAGTGCGCAACTCCTCAATCTCCTCGCGCATCATCACCGACAGCGGCACCGTGTGGCGAACCTCTTCCAGCATATCCTCGGTGGTGAGTTCGCGCTTGGCGTCGAACGCCGTGAACAGCCCTGCCACCACTACCTGCTCAATTTCTGCGCCCGAGAAGCCTTCGGTCGCTCGCGCCAGTTTCTTGAGGTCGTAGTGTTGAGGGTCGCGCCCGCGCTTGCGCAAGTGGATGGCGAAAATCTGCTCGCGCTCGGCAGGGGTAGGCAGGTCGATGAAGAAAATCTCGTCGAAGCGTCCTTTGCGCAGCAGTTCAGGAGGCAACTGCGAGACATCGTTCGCCGTGGCGACTACGAACACGGGCGCACGCTTGTCTTGCATCCATGTCAAGAAGGTGGCGAACACGCGCGCTGTGGTGCCCGAGTCGGACACACCAGAGCCTTGCACGCCTGCAAAGCCCTTTTCCAGCTCGTCAATCCACAAGATGCACGGCGCGACCGCCTCAGCCGTGCGGATTGCCAACCGCATGTTCGCCTCGGACGCCCCCACGAGACTACCGAAAATCCGCCCCACATCGAGGCGCAGCATCGGCAGGTTCCACAGGTTAGCAATCGCTTTCGCGCTCAGGCTCTTGCCCGTGCCTTGCACGCCCAGCAGCAGCACGCCTTTGGGGGCGGGCAGTCCGAACTCGCGTGCCTCCTTGCTCAGCGCCGCGCGCCGCTTACGCAGCCACTCCTTGAGCAGATCCAGCCCGCCAACATCGCTCATCGTCTCACGGGCATCGTAATACTCCAGCACGCCCGACTTGCGCACAATCTGTTTTTTCTCGCTGAGGATCGAGTCCACGCGCAACGCCTTGTGCTCGACGATGGAGCGGGCGCACACATTCTCGATTTCGTCCATCGTCAGCCCCTGCGCTGCGCTTACCAGCTCGTCCAGCTCTTGTGGCGTGAGGTCGGCGCGGACTTCAGGCTGGCTCGCTTTTAGCACAAGCAGAATCTCTTGGATTTTTTCGGCGATTTCCTCGCGGGTTGGCAAAGGCATCTCCAGCACGGTGGTTTGTTTTTCCAGTTCGGGTGGCAGTTTCAGGATGGGGCTGAGGAAGATGAGCGTGCGACGGGCACGCTGCAGGCGCGGGTACAGGTCGCGCAGCAGGCGAATGACGCGCTGATCGCTGAGGTAGGGGTGAAAATCTTTTAGCACGACGAGGGCGTCTTCGTGCAGGCGCAGCAACTGGAGGATCGCCTCCAGTTCGGGCGCACGCTCACGCGCGGGAGACGACTCGGTCGGTGCATGGATTGGTGGCTCGTAGCCGCGCGTGTAGGTCCACACGTGCAGTCGTTTGCTACGCTGCTGTGCAAGGCGTCGAATCATCTCCTCGACCCGTGCCTCCTCAGCGGTCTGCACATAGATGAGCGGGTAGCACGCCCTGATGAGAATGCTCAGCTCGCGCTCGAAGTCGGTCATAGCGTCTTAGACTATACCTGTGCAGCACTCCAGAGGCTGTAGACCATGGTTTTTTTCGCGGTTTCGCCCCTAAAACGGTAGGAATCGCCTGCGATTCAGGGTATAATTGTGCCGTTGAAGCGCTTCAAACCGCACTGGCGCATCCGAAGCGCGAAGGAGGACAGCGATGAAGCGGGGCTTTACGCTGATTGAGCTGCTGGTTGTGATTGCTATCATCGCCATCTTAGCGGCGATTCTGTTTCCTGTGTTTGCGCAGGCGCGTGAGAAAGCGCGTCAGACCACCTGCCTGTCCAACCATAAGCAGATAGGCCTCGGAATTATGCAGTACCTAAGCGACCACGACGAGTTCTTCCCGATGTCCCAGTACGGCGGCGGCAACACGAACATCCCGCAGATGCTATGGACGGGGATGATTTACCCGTATGTCAAAAGCGGTCGTGTGGAAACACACTGGATGAATCCGAGCCTGCGATGGTATCCTGGCGTTGAGGGTATCTTCAGCTGTCCCAGCTACCCTGTACCTGAACAGAATGGTCACTACGGCGTTCACTACGATGTGTTTGCCGACTTTTGGAGCTGCTGCACGCCCAGCTCCCAGCTCGATGCGCGGCATCGCGTGACTCCGATGGCTGCGATCGAGAACCCCTCCGACAAGGTGATGATTGCGGAGAAAGGCGTCAACGACGCGACTTGGGGATGGCCGTTTTTCGGCACATGGCAGTGGGCGTGGGCAGACTCGGTGGGCAACCCGCGCGGTTCCACCGACAACGCGCGGATTGCGCTGGAACGCGACTGCGACTACCGCCCCAGCCGCACGGGAAACGGCATCTGGGAGGGCTGTGGGATGCTCCCACGCTATCGGCACACGCGCGTGACGAATGTGACCTTCTTCGACGGGCACGCAAAAGGCATGGCGCGAGGCAAGCTCCTCTGGTACAAGCATATCTACATTCCTGTCGGATTGCCCGCGCAGTGGACGGCAGAGGGCTGGTATCCTTACTGAGCAGGGCGACTGGCGTCCTCGCCAGCGAGGCACTGGCGTTATGTCCGCGCCCCGAACGCCAGAGGTAGGGCGGATGCTGCGAACCCGATGGCTTCGGGGCGTGCGTATGCCTTTCAGGAGGGCACGATGAGCCGAGAGAGGAAACTGGCAATCATCGCGATTGCGCTGCTTTTAGCGGCGGCGGTGATTTTCTTTTTCTCGTACCGCAGCACGCAGCCGCAGTTTGTCGAACCCGACCCGAACGAGCTGGAGAAACGCATCCAGCAGATCCAGAGCGACCCGAACATGCCGCCGCAGGCGAAGGAAGCAGCCATCAGCGAGCTGCGTCGCCGCATGGGCGCACCCCAGCAGCAACCGCGCTGATAAGTGCCTCACAGGTGAAATCGTCTTGTTTTGGACGCGTCGGGGACGCGCCCCTACAGGGTCTGTAGGGTAGGGGCAGGTTCCTAACCTGCCCTGCAGAAAAGTGACGATTTCAAGTTGGAAGCACTTACCAATCAGGGTTTGAAATAGCGTTCTGTACGGCTCAAGCCGTTCCTGTGCAGACCAAGCCGACCTCCGTCGGCTGTAGCCCGCGTAGGTGGGCTTTGCTTGCACAGGAACGGCTTGAGCCGCGTTTCACTTGACACCTCAACCTGACAAGGGTACACGCTCCAAGTTCAAAATCGCTGGCGGTTGCGGATTCCCTGAAAGCCCCCCCTCCTTGAGGTTCCCCCCGCTACGCGAGGGGAGCCGAGAAAAACGCTCGGTTCCCCCTTAGAAAGGGGGAACCTGCAGGAGGGGGTTC
>JANXCK010000008.1 GCA_025060055.1 Fimbriimonadales bacterium
AAGCGCGTCATCCAGTACAAGTATGGCGACGACGAGATCGTTCTGGGCTACGACGGTAATCGTGGCTGGCGCAAAAATGAGTACCTCAGTTCCAGCATTGCTCAGGAAGAGGAGTGGTCGCTCAAGGACGGAACCTACACGCACTTCGTGCAGATTCCGCACTGGCTTGCTGTAGGCACGCTAATAGGTGGCGAAGAGAGCAAGCTGCCTGATGGGCGACCTGCCTACCGCATCACTGTGCAAATGCCCGAACCCGAACATCAGCGCAGCCTACCCAAGAAGCCCGATAACAAGTTCCACTGCTACCTCAACGAGCAAAACCAGATTGTCGGCATCGAGTTCCAGCAGGTGGACTATGATACCGACAAGGTGAGTCGGATGAGCATTGTGTTTCACGGTTTCCGCGCGATGTCCACGCCGCATGGCGAGGTGCAGATGCCACTGGAGACGCGCCTGTACCGCGACGGAGCGCACGTAGCCACCTACTTCCTGCGGGCGATGGACGCCCAAACTGCACTGGACGACTCGCGCTTCCAGCGTCCGCCGCACGGAGCCTCGCCCGCCGTGCGCGACAACTTGCCCGTGAAAGTGCCCTTCCGGTTCAGCACCAACTCGCTGTATGTGCAGGTGTGGCTGAACGGCAAAGGTCCGTACTGGATTATCTACGACACGGGCGCGTCCAGCACCTGGATCGACGACTCCATCGTGAAGGAGGCTGGCTTAGAGAGGATTCCCGACAGCGACTACTGGGCGACGATGGTGTATGGGGCATTTCCCTCGTATCGAGTGCGCGTGAAGAGCCTGAAAGTGGGCGAGGCAGAGGTGCGCAATATCGTCATCAGCGGTGGGGCGGTCTGGCGCACGCCGCTGGGCAACGACGCAATCGACGGCAAGCGCGTGATTGGACTGCTGGGACGCGAGACCATCGCCGCCTTCCAAACCACCGTGAACTTCGCCGACCGCACGATTACCTTCGAACCGCACGATGCCCCGATGGGCGAAGGCACGGTCATCCCCTTTGAGATGGCGGGCGACCACGTGTTGGTGACGATGACCGTCGGGCAGAAGGAGCAACCGATACGGATGATTGTGGATACGGGCGCGTCCATCAATCTGATGCCACCTTCTTACAAGCACGACAAAGCCGACGGACCGTTTATGACCATCGAAAACTGGTACAAGCGGCTGGGCGAGTTTTTCGAGGGCGACGAATACAGCTTCTTCACAGGCGACCTGCGCGTGTACCGCATCCACCGCATGCGACTGGGTCCGTTGCTGTTCGGCTCGGTCTACGCTTATCAGAAGCTTTCGGAGAACGCGCGTTCCGACTCGGTGACGGCGTTGCAGACGCGCTACGGTCTGCTCGGCGTGCCGATTATGCGCCATTACAAGGTGACCTACAACTACTTCCGTGAGGTGATGGTGTGGCAGCCCAACACGGAGGCGGAGCGCGCTGCCGACAACGCGGGCTACGGCATCTGGTGGCGCAAGCAGGGCAAAGACCTTGTGGTGCGCTGGGTGATGCCGATGTCCGACGCAGATCTCGCAGGCGTCAAAGCGGGCGACAAAATCCTGCTCATCGATGGACAGTCGCCAGCGAACTGGACAGAAAAACAGCTGGTCGATCGCCTCTCCTACACGAAGGTAGGACGCCCGCTCAAGCTCACAGTGGAACGCGCAGGTAAACGCCTCGAGTTCAACTTGGTTGCCAGCAACTACGAGCTGTAGCACGGACAGTCTTGTCCGTGCGGTGCTTGGACACGACTGTCCAAGCCACGCAGTGTGGCACGGACAGTCGTGTCCGTGCCGTCATCGGCGGGGACGCCGACGCGACGCACCGCTTGGACACGACTGTCCAAGCCACGCAGCGTGTGGCACGGACAATCGTGTCCGTGCTGTCGTCGGCAACGACGCCGACGCTCCCGTAGCGTCCGCGTCTCGCGGACGAGCCGTCGGCGGGGACGCCGACGCTACGCATCGCTTGGACACGACTGTCCAAGCCACGCGGTGTGTGGCACGGACAGTCGTGTCCGTGCCGTCGTCGGCAGGGACGCCGACGCGACGACTGCAACACGCCCACCCCGCAAGCAAACAGGTATACTCTCCCCTGACGGAGAGCTGTGACTATGGCAGGATATTCTCCTGAACTCATCGCGGGCTTGCAGGCAAAGGCGAACCTTCTGCGCATTCATTCCCTTCGCACCACGACGAAAGCAGGCTCAGGACACCCCACCACATGCCTGTCGGCGGCGGACTTGGTCGCCGCGCTGTTTTTTCATGCGCTGCGCTATGAGGTTCCTAACCCGCGCCACCCGCTAAATGACCGTGTGGTGTTTTCCAAAGGGCACGCAGCGCCGCTTTTGTACGCAGTGTGGGCGGAGGCGGGGGCGTTCCCTGTGGCGCACTTAGATACCCTGCGCGAGTTCGACAGCGACTTGGAAGGGCATCCGACGCCGCGCTTCGCGTGGTACGGCGCCGCGACAGGCTCGCTGGGGCAGGGGTTGTCGATCGCAGCGGGAATGGCGCTTGCGCTCAAGCACGACGGCATCCCCGCGAAGGTGTATTGCCTATTAGGCGACGGCGAGACGGCAGAGGGCGCCGTCTGGGAAGCAGCAGCGTTCGCCAGCTACTACCAACTCAACAACCTGATTGCGCTGGTGGATGTGAATCGTCAGGGTCAGAGCCAGCCGACGATGCTTCAGCACGATTTGGCAACCTACCAGCGACGCCTTGAAGCGTTCGGCTGGCAGGTCGCCTCGATCGACGGGCACGACATGCAGCAGATTCTGGACGCATTAGGGGCAGCGCAGCACGCCGAGCGTCCCTTTGCGATAGTCGCACGCACGCTCAAGGGCAAGGGAGCGTCCGCTGTGGAGGACAAAGACGGCTGGCACGGCAAGCCGCTGCCCCCTGACCTCGCCGAGCAAGCAATTGCCGAACTGACGCCGACACCAGAACAGCTTGAGCGGGCAAGTCGCTTGCGCGTGCAGCCCCCGCGCACGGGCAGTGTACCCACCTTCCCCTCCGAAATCGCTTCGGTGCGCCTGCCCACCTACGAGCGGGGCGCACAGGTTGCCACGCGCGAGGCGTATGGCGACGCGCTGGTCGCGCTCGGGGCTGCTGACCCCCGAATCTACGCGCTCGACGGCGATGTGAAAAACTCCACCTTCTCCGAGAAGTTCCTCAAGGCGTTCCCTGAACGGTTCGTCGAGTGCTTTATCGCCGAGCAGAACATGGTCGGCGTGGCGGTCGGGATGGCAGAGTGTGGCAAAATCCCCTTCGTTTCGAGTTTCGCGTGCTTTCTTAGCCGCGCATATGACTTTATTCGCATGGCGGCAATTGGCAGGGCGAATGTGAAGTTCTGTGGCTCGCACGCGGGCGTTTCGATTGGCGAGGACGGCCCGTCGCAGATGGGACTGGAAGACCTCGCACTGTTCCGCGCTATCCCCGATTCGGTGGTGCTGTACCCCTCCGACGCCGTCGCTACGGTCAAGCTCGTGGAGCAGGCAGCGCGGTATCGCGGAATCGCTTACATTCGCACCACTCGCCCCAAAACGCCTGTACTTTACCCCAACGACGAGCCGTTCCCAATCGGCGGCTGCAAAGTGGTGCGTCAATCACCCGACGATGTCGTGACGGTGGTGGGCGCAGGTATCACTCTGCACGAGGCGCTGAAAGCGCACGCTCAACTGCAGGGCGAGGGACTGCCGATTCGCGTGATTGACCTCTACTCCGTGAAGCCGCTGGACGCCGAAACGCTCATCCGCTGCGGGCAGCAGACCAACGGCGTGATTATCACTGTGGAAGACCACTACCCCGAAGGCGGGATTGGCGAGGCGGTAGCGGCGGCGGTGAACGGACACGGTATTCGCGTACACCGATTAGCCGTGCGCGAGATTCCACGCTCAGGCAAGCCCGATGCGCTGCTTGCAGCGTATGGCATCGACGCGCAGGCAATCGCGCACGCGGCGCGAGCCGTCGCTCAGGGAGTGGCGTAGAACAGGTACACTAAGCCCGATGACTGCAGAAACTGCGCCTTGGCTGTCGGACACGGAGGCACGCGCCGTCGCGGAGCAAGCCCGCTCGATCATCTGTGCTGTCGAACAGGTGATTTTGGGCAAGAGCGACACCGTGCGCTTGATGGTGATTGGGCTGCTCAGCGGCGGGCATCTGCTGATTGAGGACATTCCAGGCGTAGGCAAGACGACCTTAGCCCGCGCGATTGCCAAAGCCATCGGGGGGCAGTTCCGCCGTATCCAGTTCACGCCCGACTTGCTGCCCGCCGATGTCACTGGCTCCGTCATCTACAATCAGGCGCGAGGCGCGTTCGAGTTCCATCCTGGTCCCATCTTTGCGAACATCGTGCTGGCGGATGAGATCAACCGCGCCACCCCGAAGACGCAGAGCGCCCTGCTGGAAGCGATGGAAGAACGCCGAGTCACCATCGACGGCGTCTCCCATCCCCTGCCACACCCGTTCATGGTGTTCGCTACGCAAAACCCGATCGAGTACGAGGGCACCTACCCGCTCCCTGAGGCGCAGTTAGACCGCTTCCTGCTCAAAGTGGTGATGGACTATCCCAGCGAGGACGAGGAGCGGGCAATCCTCCAGTTGCACGATGCTGGGTTCCGCTCGCACCAGCTGGAGCAGGTGGGTTTGACCCCCGTGATGAACGCGGAGGAGCTGGAGCATATCCGCGCGGTTGTGCGTGAGGTAGAGGTGCGCGACGAGGTGCGAGATTACATTTTGCAGATTGTGCGTCGCACGCGCCAGAACGAGTTCCTGCTGGTGGGAGCCAGCCCGCGCGCGGGCATCGCCTTGCTGCTGGTGAGCAAAGCGCTGGCGGTGTTGCGCGGGCGCGGCTTCGTGACCCCTGACGATGTGAAACAGATGGCGTTGCCTGTGCTGCGCCATCGCCTCATCCTCAAACCTGAAGCCGAAGTGGAAGGGCTGAACGCCGACCGTATCCTCAAGAGCATTCTGGAGGCGATCCCTGTACCCCGATGAGCAGCCTGCTGCTGGAACGACCTGTGCTGCTGCCTGAGCCGCTGCCTGAGCGCGAGGACGGACGCGAGCGAACGCCCGTGCTAATCGTGGTGCGTCCGAGTAGCAGCGGCATGCTGCGCCATGTGCAGGGGCTGATCAAGTACTTACCTGAGTTTGGCTACGCGCCGACCCTCACGGGTCCCGATTTTATTCGGGATCGGGCGGGGCTGATCGCGGATTCGCGCGCGGTGCGTTTGCTGCGCGAGCGCGCCGCCGATTTTCCTTTCGTCCACTGCCACGGCGTGCGGGCAGGCTGGATCTGCGCGTGGGCGTTCAGACGCGAATACCCGTGGATGTGGACTGTGCATCATCTGCTACTTAGTCGGAGCGCGTTAGTGCGCGCCCTGTGGCGGTGGATTGCCCGCTCGCCGCGCATCATCACCGCCGTGTCGGAGCAGGTGAAGGCGGGTTTGACCGCCGGCGGCGTACCTGCCGAGCGCGTCGAGGTCGTGCCCGGTGGGATCGATCTGGAGCGGTTCGAGAAACTGCCCCGCCGCGACGCCATGCGCGAACAGTTCCATGTGCCCCTCGACCGCCCGATCTTGCTGTGTGTGGGGCGATTCGTGCGCCACAA
>JANXCK010000105.1 GCA_025060055.1 Fimbriimonadales bacterium
GTAGACGCCGTCATGTCGTCGGCGAGGACGCCGACGCTACGGATGCGCCTGCGTCGCGTCAGCGTCCCGCTGATGAATTGCGTCATCGGAAACCCCGATTGGTATGAGCAGTCCGCTACTGCACGGCGCGCAGGCGCTCCAGAAACTTTGCGGCGCGTTCGAACCCCGTCAGGCGCAGCTCGCGCCGTTCGTTGCCCTGCGAGTCGATGAAAATCACCGTCGGCAGCCCAACGACCTGATGGCGCTGGAGCGCCGCTTGCACGGTCGGGTCGCTCTCCGTCGTGGCGTCGACCACAAGGCGCACGAACCGCTCCGACTCGCGCACCACAGCGGGGTCGGTGAAGGTGTAGTGCTTCAGCTCGCCGCACGCCTGACACCAGGTGGCGGTGAAATCGATAATCACGGGCTTGCCTTCTGCCCGCGCCTGCTCCAGCCGTTGCGCCGAGTACGGCTCCCACGCGATTGCCACCTTAGGGCGCATCATCGAGAGCGCGTTGTGAACCATCAGCGCGGCGCACACGACACCCAGTATCTGCTTGAAGCGCACCACGCGCGGTTGCGTAATCTCTTTGCGCTCGCCCAGCAGGAAGTAGAGTGCGCTTAGCCCCAGAAACGCAACCCACGCCCAGCCGTAGATGTGCGGCGCCATCAGACTGCTGGCGAAAAACAGGGCGACCGCCAGCAGCAGCACGCCGAAAACGCGCTCCACCAGGATTGTCCACTCGCCTGAGCGCGGGATGCGCTGCTGCAGTCGCTCGTAGAACAGCCCAGCGACGAAGTAGGGCGTGCCCAATCCCAGTCCCAGCGCGAGGAAGCAGAAGAACCCTACCATCGGGTTTGCCAGCGCGGCGACAATCGGGATGAGCGCGGCAATCACGGGACCGATGCACGGCGCAGCAGCGACGCCTGCCAGCAAGCCCATCAGAATTGCGCCAACCCAGCCCTGCCGCGCGCCCACAAAGCGCATCAGCGCGGGCGGCACTTGGAACTTGTATACGCCAAACAGTGCGAGCGCGAACACCACAATCAGCACGATGAGCGTGCCCAGCACCCACGGGTTTTGGAACTGGAAGCCGAACGCCTTGCCCGCCAGCGACGCCACCGTGCCCAGCGCGGCGTACATCGCCGCCATGCTCAGCGCGTACAACGCGCTCAAGCCCGCTCGCTGCCCGACCTGACCCCGCGCCTGCATGCTGAAAAACCCCAAAGTGATGGGGATGAGTGGCAGCACGCACGGCGTCAGGTTCAACGCCAGCCCGCCCACGAACAGGATCGCCGTGAACCAGACCCACTGCCCTGTGCGGAACGACTGCTCCAGACTGCCCACCAGCCCGCCGCCTGTGCGGTACTCTATCAAGCCGCTTGCGCCGTCGCGGGGCGCTTGCTGGTTCGCGGGAGGCTGACCGCTTTGCACGGCTTCGCGATATTTCGGGTTGAGCGCGCCCTCCTTGTCGGCAATCGGAATCTTGATCTCAACGGGCAGCGTCTGAGGGCGATAGCATGTGGTGTCGTCGCAGGCTTGATAACGCAGGCGTGCCTTGACGACGAGCGTGCCTTTGGGCACGGCTTTCTCCAGCTGGATGTGGAACTTGAGCGGTGTGCGCCCCTCGTAAATCTTGATGGGCTTGCCCCCCGAAAAGGTGAACGCCTTCTCGAGGGGTTTCGGATACTCGACCTTGCCGACCTTGTACCCCTTGCCCGCCTCGATGCGCAGTTCAGTGGGGATGAGATAGTCTTCGGAGGGCGGATTAGCGTTCACATGGTAGGGCTTATCTACATCCAACATCACCACGCCGTTGACTCGCGTGTTCGGGGTGTATGCGGTGCGCTCCAGAAGCACTTCGGTTTTGAACTGGATTTGCCTGAGCTGCGCCGATGCTCCGCCCAGCGACGCAGCCACCATCAGCAACACGATGCTCAGGCGTTTCATGTTAGGTAGGATACCCGACGGGGACGCCGTTGCGCCGCGCTGAAAACCTCGCACTCTCACGATGAACACGCGGTTGGGCGGTGGCAACAATTCAGCATCAGCCCAGAGGGGAGGTGAAAACGATGCTCTCGGCAGTTGCTTTGGCGTTAGCCGTTGCGTGTATCGTGGGGGCGTACAGCCTGCTGCGCGACGCGCTCGATGAGGTCTGGTAGTCGATGCGCGGATTGTGCCTCGTAGAAGGTACACTTCACATGCCATGCCGAAGACGCTCGAAGCCAGCGGGAAACGCCCCGCGCGTGTTCGAAAGCGTACTCACGCCGCGTCCTCGCTTGAGGGCGTGCGCGAAACATTACAGCGTCTGCAGTCCCTCGAACTGCCCGTAGGAGATGGAGACCGCATGGAATCGGACTGGCATGTGGTGCATATCAGCCTGCTCGACGAACTGGTGCGCCTGCATCTGGGCGAGACACACGACTACTTCTGCGGCGGGAATATGTTCCTGTATTACAGCCTGGAACAGGTTCAGGAGATTATTGAGTATGTGAACGAAGAGGCGGAGGTGGTGCGCCGCCCGCGCTTCAAGGGACCCGACTTTTTCTTGGTGAAAGGCGTCGACGGTCGCAAGCCGCGCGACTACTGGGAAGTGTGGAACGAAGGCGGTCGCTACCCTGACCTGATTGTTGAGTTCATTTCCAGTTCCACACGCAAAAAGGATGTGGACAAAAATGTGCAGTTCTACCAGCAGGTGTTTCGCACCCCAGAGTATTTCTGGTTCGATCGTCGCAAGGGCGAACTGAAGGGCTATCGGCTGCGTGGAGGGCAGTATGAGGCGATTGCGCCTAATGAACGCGGCTGGCTGTGGAGCGAGCAGCTGGGCGCGTATTTAGGCGCGTGGGAGGGCGAATATCGCGGGCGGCGGTATCTGTGGTTGCGCCTCTACACGCGCGACGGCGAGTTAGTGCCCACACGCGAGGAGCGCGAGCGACAGGCGCAACAGCGTGCAGAGCAGGAACGCACCTTGCGCGAGCAAGCCGAGCGTCGCCTTGCGGAGCTGGAAGCGGAGCTGAAACGATTGCGCGGCGAGTCAGACTGACGCGCTACTCCCGCGCCGCCTCGAACACCGTGCCTGGCTTCAGTTCAAGCCCTGCTAACACCTGCGAGGGCACAACCTGCTCCCCCGAAAACCATCCCAGCGAGCGATAACCGCTCTCTTCACGCACCAGCACCTCGATCTCCTCCGCCTCGATATCGACCGCCCACACCTCGCGCACGCCGAGCTGATGATAGTCGCGCAACTTAGCTTTCCAGCGGCTGTAGGTGTCTGACTCGGAGAGGATTTCCACCACCAAGTCAGGCGCGATTTCCAAGCGCGATGCGTTCAGATGAGGCTTCCACTCTGCCTCACGCTCGCGCGAGAGGAAAAACAGGTCGGGCTGGCGTGTGCGCAACGGCTCGCGACGGATGACGAAGTCGAAGGGGGCGGTCAACAAGTCGCCTAACCGTTTGCCCAGAACGAAGGCGCGCAGACGATCCATCAGCAACGCGAGAATCCTCTGATGCTTTAGTGTCGGTGTTGGCAACTCTTGCACCTCTCCATCAACGATTTCGTAGTGCGTGCGTTCATCGTCCCAGCGCAGGTACTCCTCCCAGCTGAGGCTGCGGTGCGTTGGCTTCGGTTTGGGCGCGGTTGTTGCGGGCATAGTGCGATTATACCTGATACCCCCTCTGCTGGGCGGGAAGGGAGCGAGGTGCTATCAGAGCACTCTGCAGATCTCAAGCAGAGCAACTGCCTTCTGCAGGAAACGCTCGCGCCACCTGCAGATTCTTTTTTGGGCGCGTCCCCGACGCGCCCCTACAGCGTATTCGGGGTAGGGGCAGGTTCCTAACCTGCCCTGCAGAAAAGAGACGATTTTAAACTGGAAGCACTTAAGTCCCTCAAATGTGAAATCGTCCTGTTTTGGGCGCGTTGGGAACGCGCCCCTACAGGGCGTTTTGGGTAGGGGCGGGTTGGGAACCCGCCCCGCAGAAAAGGGACGATTTTAACCTTTGAGGCACTTATTAGTAAAGGAACACCACCGCCAGTCGTTCCAGAAAGCCGCTTCGGGCGTTCTCTCGAATCAGTCGCTCGGCATCAGTGGGCGATAGTATTACCTCGTTGCGTGCGGCGCCTTGAACGGCTATTGCCTTGAGCCAGAGCGGGTTGTTGCCCACACGCGCCTGCAGGCTCTCATAGCGCAACTCAGCGTGGCTACGCGCCCAACCCGCTAAGCCATACTCAATCACGGTCTCGGGGGCTATCTCCAGATTTCCCCAAAGCGTGTTGCCGTAGGTATCGCGAATGCGCGGCGCCATACTGGGCTGTAGTCCTAACCCCCGCGCGTCAATCACGACCCCTGTGTAGCCGTCAATAGGCTTTGCAAGGTGGGGCATAGGACATGTTTTAGGCGGTATTGAAGGCATAGGCGACTCAAGCAACGATTCCGAAGGCGCACCGGGTAGCGTCGGAAATGCAGGGGGCATCTCCGCAGAACGCTCGGGCGGACGCCAGCGCAGCGTCACCTCATACGAGTCGCCCCAATCGCGCTCGGACACAACCTGCGCACCTTGCACTATCCCCTGTGCGCTCACATATACCTCGTCCTGCAAGCCGCGCTCGCTCAACCGACTGTTGGAACGCACCGACACTCCGTAAAGTTGCTCTACCAGCTGGCGCTGGGCGTCTAAGATTGCTGCACGACGCGCCTGCACACGCGCCTGTGCCCGCGACGCCGCATTCGGCGGGTAGGGCGCGACACCGACCGCTTCCATCACGTCTCCCTCGAGCGGCTCTTGCGCCAGCCCATCGTCGCTGCGTGTGCCGTAGGAGACGCGGGTCGGCATAGGAGCGGCATTCGGGGGCGACTTCGCAACAGAGACGGGGTTGGGCGACGACTTGGCAACGGTAGATTTCGGGGGCGAGGCGGGTTTGTGCGCTGCGGGCGCACCCTTCGCCGAAGCCGCGCGCGTTGTGGACTTGGGTTTGGACTGTCCGCCGTTGGCAAAACCGTTCCCACACAGCCCCAGCACCACAACGCCGCTGAGCAGAACACTCACCATTCGCCTCAACGGCACAGTGTGTCTCATCCTGTGTGACCTCCTTGTGAGAGAGTTTCCTGCAGCAGGCAGGTATTTA
Organism: Fimbriimonadales bacterium; assembly: GCA_025060055.1. Classification (GTDB taxonomy): domain Bacteria; phylum Armatimonadota; class Fimbriimonadia; order Fimbriimonadales; family GBS-DC; genus GBS-DC. The sequence goes on from JANXCK010000105.1 coordinate 5,103, forward strand.
TGCTAACGCGCGACGGCACTCGTTCGTTTCAGGCGGTCAGACCCCGTGCGAAGCGTCGCAGTAGCCCTGCTAGTGCAAAACGCGCTCCTAAGTGCCGAAAATCCGTGCTGATGCAAGGGGCTGTCGCTGCATTATTCGCGATGGGGGTTGTGCTAAGCGGTCTTCTCAGCGGGCTGCTGATTCGCCTTGCGACGCCGTACCACGCGCAGCGCGCCGAGACGCTCGACGCGCTTACTCTCTATGACAAGAAGGCGATGGCATCGGTGATGGGCGAGTTTCGAGGCAGTATCGCTGCCTACCTCTGGGCAAAGACGGACGAATACACGCACGGGGGCGTGCGCCTGCGCCCGATGACCGAGCGCGAGAAGCAGCGCGGCACCGCTCACGCTGCCCGAAGCGCGGACGGATTAGACCATCACCACAACGAGACAAGCGTGATTCCCGAACCCGCACGCGACCCCCGCTGGCTCTGGGGCGAGATAGAGCGCCATCTCAAGCCCTACTTCGATGTGCGCCACCACTTCCATCGCCCTGTACGCGAAGTGCTGCCCCTGTACCGCTTCATGACTTGGGTAGACCCGACTTTTGTACCAGGCTAC
>JANXCK010000107.1 GCA_025060055.1 Fimbriimonadales bacterium
TGGCGCAAGCCGATACAGATTCGCATCGAGAAACTCCACTGGGCGCGTCCAGTCCACCTGCTCGTGGACGGCGGGGAACAGCAGTTGCAGACATTCGCGGAAGAACGCCCGCACAGCGTACTTCCACGCCTCGTCGAACCCGCGACGCGGACGGCGTCGGCGCATGCCGCTACTCCACCCGCAACATTTCCATCAGCGGCGCGAGGTTCGCCTGCTGATCGAGGCTCCACACGAACCGCAGCACCTCATCCTGACGCGAGCGCGGCAACGCCCACTCGGTCAGCACATAGAACTTCGCCTCCACCTCCTCGTCGGTCATCGGGTTTTTGGCGTGCCCGCGCGGGAAGGTGTTCTCTTCGGTGAGCGTGCGCCCGTCCTTGAGGTGTAGCGTGATGCGGTTGGGGATGCCCTCAGGGTAGCGGGCGTCCATCGCAGGGTCGTGGCGCACGGTGATTTGGCTCACCAGCTCCAGCAGCGCGGGGTCGGTGTAGCGGGATTCCTCGAAGGTGTCCAAGTCCACCTTGCCGTCCATCAGCGTCGCACCGACGATGTAGGGCAGGCTGTGGTCGGCGGTCTCGCGGCTTTGCGGACGCCACTTCTCAGGTTCACTGCCGATAATCGAGTAGCACGCCTCGAAAGTGTCGATCTCGATGCGCTCAATCTGGCTGATGTCGCCGCCGATTTGCTCACGCAGCGCCAGCGCCGCCCACACCGCGCTCTGCGCGTGATACTCCACAGGGTAATACTTGATGTAGGTTTCGTTAATCGTAAAGCCACGCCCGTCCTCGCCGCCGAGCGGTCCGACGGTAAACTCGCCCGACACCTGCTTCATAAAGCCCATCTTGCCCTCGAAGATGTCGGACGGTCCTGTCAGCCCATGCTTAGCGAGCCAGCTGGCGAACACGGCGTGGCGGCTGGAGTTGGCGAACGCGCAGCCTTTCCACGCGGAGATTTCGCCCACGCGCGTCTGGCGCATCGCCAAACCCGACACGCCTGCGATGCTCATCGCGTGGCGCGTGGCAGTCGCGTCCAAGCCCATCAGTCGGCTCGCCGCTGCCGACGCCGAGAACAGCCCGTAGTTCACATGGTCCCAGCCTCGCGCTCGCAGGCTCGCCGAATCGCACAGGCGGCACTGGATTTCATACGCCAGCACGGTCGCCAGCAGCGTCTCCTTGCCCGAGCTGCCCTCGGCTTCGGCGACCGCCAGCACCGCCGCGAGGTTGTCGCTCGGATGCGCTGGCTCTTTGGAGAGGTAGGTGTCGTTGTAGTCCAGATAGCGGATGAGCAAGCCGTTGGCGAACGCCGCCCAGTCAGGCGAGGACTTATGCGCTGTGCCGATAATCGTTGCGCCATAGGGGCTGCTCACCTGCGTGGCAACCTGGCGCACCTGCTGCGCCGTTTCGGAGCGCCACGCGCCAAACACGCAGGCAATCGAATCGATAATGCGCCGTTTCGCCTCGTGAATCGCCTCTTGGGGGAGCGAATCGTAGTTCAGTTCGGTTGCGTAGCGTGCAAAGCGTTCTGCTAAAGTCATTTTTTTGCCTCCCTGCAGAATTTCCGCCGCGCGAGGACGGCGCGCGTGTATTATACCGAGCAGAGGTTCAAACAGCGCGAACTCCTGTACGACTGGAGCCGTTCCTGTGCAAAGAGAAGCTGACCTGCGCACCCAATCAGAGACTGTTTAGGAAATGGCGCACACACCTAACGGCTGAAGCTGTTCCTGTGCGGACTTCGTTTGCAAGGGAACGGCTTTAGCCGTTAGATATATCACGCGATCTCTTAAACAGTCTCTAACTCTAAGAGACCGTTTAAGAATGCGAGCAGGCTTTCGTAGCGTCGGCGTTTCGCCAACGCCGCCACAACCTGCCCGCATTCCTAAGAGGGGCTAAAATCCTGCCCTCAGGTAGGCGCTGGAACTTTTGCAGGGTGTCAGAGGGTATAATTAGCGTATCGCACAACGATGGGGGTTCACCGAACCATGGCGAACGCAAGCACGGTCAAGGAAAAGGTGCGCATCAACGACACCGAGTTCGAGATCACGCTGAAGCCTGTTCTGCCGAACACGGAGAACGACCCGATGGTGCTCGACCAGCCGCTGCCGACGCCCGACGAGATTTTAGAGCGTGTGCCGTCGATCGAGCAGCTGCCGCGTTGGGAGGACGGGGCGTTTTAGAGGATGAACAAGCGGCTCCAGCGGATTGCGTATGAAGTGGCGCTGGCAGCAGCGCGCTACTCGCGCACTAAAAGCGCCGACTACGACGACGAGGAGGGCAGCTGGGTGGTCATCAAGGACTTCCCGCTGCCCAAAGGCTACAACTACCAGCAAACCGATGTGCTAATCCTGCTGCCACCGAACTACCCGCAGACACCGCCCGACTGGTTCTATGTAGACGATAACCTGCGCCTGGCGAACGGACACAAGCCCAACCATGTGTTTTACGGCGAGACGCCGCACGACCCGAACCGTCGCGACCCGCGCGCCGACGCGCCGCCCGCCATGAAGGGCTGGACAGCATGCTGCCTGCACATCCGCAGTTGGAAACCCGCTGCAAGTCCCACTGAGGGGCATTCACTGCTCAGCGTGTGTGAGTTGATTCGCGGCGCACTGGAACGCTGGAAGAAGAGCCGACCCCTGATTATCTCGCTGTCGCTGGATGACCCCGACGAAGACCCGTTTGTATGATTGGCGAGGTCCGCATCCCTTGCCCGCTTTGGGAGCAGCTGCGCGCGCCCCTGCTTGCCGACTGTAGCATCGAAACAAAGTGCTTTATGCTCTGTCGGACGCTGGAAAGCGAGTCGCGCGTGGTGTTCCTTGTGCGCGAGGTCGTTCCCGTGCCTGATGACGCGTATGCGCACCGCTCCGCCAACCTGGTGGAGACGCGCCCTGAGTTCGTACACAGCCTGCTGGTGCGCTGCGCTCGCGAGGGCTACGGATTGCTGGAGGCACACACGCATCCGTGGGGCACAAGCCCGCACTTTTCCGCCACCGACGACCGTAGCGACCTGCTCAAGTTTCACGCCACGCAGTCAATGTCGCCGCCGTTCCGACACGGGAGCCTCGTGTTCGGCAACGATATGAGTTTCGCAGGGCGGTTCTGGGACTACACGCGCGGGCAAATCGCGCCGATTGCACGCCTGCGCGTGCTGGGCGCACCGCTGGAGACGCGCTATAGCACAGGGCTAAAGCCAGATTGGCTCGATGCTGCCGAGCAGGCGGTGTATGACCGCCAGATTCGCGCGTTCGGCTCGGAAGGTCAAGCGATTTTGAGTAGCCTGCGCGTGGCTATCGTGGGCGCGGGTGGGCTGGGGTCGCAGATTGCGAACGCGCTCGCGCTGCTGGGCGTTGGACAGCTGCTGCTGATCGACCCCGATCGGCTGGAGTTGAGCAACCTGAACCGCATCATAGGGGCAAGTTATGCCCAAGCGCAGCGTGGCTGGCGCAAAACCCGCGCCCTTGCGTTGCGCCTCAATCGCGCTCGCCCTCCCGAACGACGCACAATCCTCTCCCTCGCGCTTGACGCCCGCACGCGCACGGTGCTGGCGCACCTGCTGGGCTGCGATGTGATTATCGGCGCGGTCGACAGCGCAGTTGTGCGCCAGTACCTGAATACCGTGGCTATGTGCGC
>JANXCK010000171.1 GCA_025060055.1 Fimbriimonadales bacterium
CGAAATCGTGCGCACGCTCGGCAAACTGCGCTACCGCACCAGCTACGCCCAGAATGTGCTGGATCACTCCATCGAGGTGGCGACACTCGCAGGGCTGCTTGCCGCAGAGCTGAAGTTAGATACGCGCGTGGTCAAGCGCGCTGCGCTGTTCCACGACATCGGCAAAGCCCTGGAGAACACCACCGAAGGTCCGCACGCGATTGTTGGCATGGAGTTCCTGCGCCGCTACGGTGAGAGCGAGATTGTGTGCAACGCCGTCGGCGCGCACCACCACGATATTGAACCCGCCAGCATGGAGGCGCATGTGGTGATTATCGCCGACTCCATCTCGGCAGCGCGCCCTGGCGCCCGACGCGAGTCGCTCCAGCACTATCTGCGTCGCATGCAGGAACTGGAGCGGATTGCGATGAGCTTCGAGGGCGTGGAGAAGGTGTACGCAATTCAAGCAGGGCGCGAGGTGCGCGTGCTGGTCAAGCCGAACGAAGTAGACGACCTGCGTGCCCATCAGCTCGCCCGCGAAATCGCGCACAAAATCCAGTCCGAGCTGGAGTATCCTGGGCAAGTGAAGGTGACGGTCATTCGCGAAGTGCGGGCACACCATGTAGCGCACTGAGCAGGCTCAACCCAGCTCGGCGCGCAGGCGTTCTAAGAGCGCATCCAACGGCATCTGCCCCAAGTCGCCCATCTCACGACTGCGCACCGCCACCAAGCCACCCTCCGCTTCCTTGTCGCCCACAATCAGCATATACGGCGTCTTATGCGTCTGATGATAACGGATGCGGTAGCCCAGCGTTTCGCGTCGCGCATCCAGCTCCACGCGGAAGCCCGCCTCAGCCAGTCGTGCACGCACCTGTGCACCGTATTCGTGGTGACGGTCGGCAATCGGCAACACAGCAACCTGCACGGGCGCCAGCCACAACGGGAACGCCCCCGCATAATGCTCAATCAGAAAGCCCATCATCCGCTCAAACGAGCCGATCGGTGCGCGGTGAATAATCACAGGGCGATGCGGCTTGCCGTCCTCGCCTGTGTATTCCAGGTCGAACCGATGTGCCATCAGAAAGTCCAACTGCACCGTCGAAACCGTCCACTCGCGCCCCAAGCAGTCGCGCACCTCCACATCGAGCTTCGGACCGTAAAACGCCGCCTCACCGCGCACCGCGTGGTACTCCAGCCCCAGCTCGTCTAACGCCTGCCGCAGCGCGCTCTCGGCGGTCTCCCACATCTGGTCGTCATCGTAATACTTCTCTTTGTCAGCGGGGTCGCGCAGCGAAAGCCGATACCAAAAGTCGGTCAAGTTCAGCCGCTTGTAGACTGTGTTGATGAGTTCAATATTGTGCTGCACTTCCGCCTTGATTTGCTCCGGGCGCAGGAACACATGCGCGTCATTAATCGTGAAACAGCGCACACGAATCAGCCCCGATAACTCGCCACTTTTCTCGTAGCGGTAGACCGTGCCCAGCTCGGCGATGCGCAACGGCAGATCGCGATACGAGCGTGGCTCGGACTTGTAAATCAAGAAGTGGTGCGGGCAGTTCATCGGACGCAGGATGAGTTCCTCGCCGTCCTCGAACACCATCGGGGGGTACATCGAGTCTTTGTAGTAGGGGTAGTGCCCGCTGGTGCGATACAGGTTCAGGTTCGCGATTTCGGGCGTGCGCACATGCTGATAGCCCGCCTTGAGTTCCTCCTGCAGGATGAACTCTTCCAGCACGCGGCGTACCGTTGCGCCTTTGGGCAGCAGCATCGGCAGCCCGCTGCCTACTTCAGGTGAAATCAGAAACAGCCCCAGCTCGCGCCCCAGTTTGCGATGGTCGCGCCGTTTCGCCTCTTCCAGTTTATGCAGGTAGTCTTCCAGTTCCTCTTGCGAGAAGAACGCCGTGCCGTAGATTCGGGTGAGCATTTTGTTGCGTTCGTCGCCACGCCAGTACGCCCCCGCCAACGAGAGCAACTTGAAGTGCTTGATTTCGCGCGTGTTCGCCACATGGGGTCCGCGGCACAGGTCAATAAAGTCGCCTTGCTTGTAGAAGCTAATCGTCTCGCCTTCAGGGATAGCGTGCAGCAGTTCGATTTTGTAGGGAACCTGCCCGATGTCGCGGATGAGTTTTTCAGCTTCCTCGCGCGAGGTTTCGAGGCGCACGATATCCAGTTCGCGCTGGGCGATTTCGTGCATTTTCTGCTCGATTTTTTGCAAGTCTTCCTCGCGCAGGGGTTGCGAGAAGTCGAAGTCGTAGTAGAAGCCGTTGTCGATGGGCGGTCCAACGCCGAGTTTGGCGTCGGGGTAGAGTTCCAGCACAGCTTGCGCCAGCAGGTGCGCCGCCGAATGGCGAAGCCGATACAGTGGGCTATCGGGATAGTCGTACTGCCTGCTCATCGGCTGCATTATACCCGCAAGCGACCCTTTGCCCCTGCAAAGTTTTACGCCTATCGGCATCTCAAGCGCGGCACAGCTGAAGCCGTTCATTGGCAAGCGAAGCCGATTTTCGTCAACCGTAAGCCCGTGTAGAGGCAGGCTTAGCTGGCACAGAAACGGCTTCAGCTGCCTACGCGCAGATGGTCGCTGTAATACCAATCGGGGTTTCAAATACCGCAGTATTCAGGTACGGCTGAAGCCGTTCCTGTGCCAACCAAGCCCGCCTGCGCGGGCTAAAGAGCCGACGAAGGTCGGCTTCTGAAGTTTGTCACTTTCGCCAATTTGTGCGGCATATTGTAGGTTGCGCCCGCCCAAAACCGCTACGAGTTGTGCTTTTTGCCCGAAGTGACAAACGTCAGGAGCCGACGAAGGTCGGCTTCATCTGCACAGCAACGGCTTTAGCCGTACAGGACGATGCGTCATTTGAAATCCCGATCGGTATAAGTCTACGCCACAAAGGTGGGCGGTTCTACAGCCCGCGCAGAATCATCTCGATTGCCTCTTTGTGGCGGGTCTCGTCGGAGATAATCTCCTCAAGGTCGTTGACCAAGCCGAAGTCGCCGAGTTGCTCCGCTTGATCGCGTCGTTGGAGGTAGCGGGCAATCGTCTCCTCTTCGGCGCGATGCACATTCAACAGCATCTGTTTCAGGTCGCTGGCGGGGGGCACTGCCACAGGCGTGGTTACGGGTGTTCCGCCCAACGCAGCGATTTTGTTCGCTAAGTATTCGGCGTGGCGCAGCTCGTCGGGCACTTCACGCATAAAGAACTCCTTCATCTCCTCGCGGTAAATGCCCGTCACCGTCGCGCTGTAGGTGATGTAGGTAATAATCGCCTGATACTCGTTCGCCAGGTCGATGTTTAGACCCTCGATCAGCTGTTCCTTGATCGACATAGCCAACCTCCACGCGGTAGTGTACCTCACACGAGTGCGTCGGGTGTGGCGTTCGCGCGTACTTTGGCTCAGGGTGATGGGCTTGAGGTATCCTTGAAGGCGATGCGTTTCGTGCTACGGGGCAGGCATCCAGCGAGTTCGAGTCTCGCGCTGGATTACGCGCACTGCGAAGCGGTGCAACGCGCTTACGGCGTGAGCTACTACTTTGCCACGCGCTTTTTCCCGCCCGAAGTGCGTCGCGCAGTGCATGCCCTGTACGCCTTCGTGCGCTACCCCGACCAGTGGGTGGACTGCCCTGCGGAACTGCTCGACCCCGTTTCTGCAGGTGTTCCTCGCAGGCGAAGGGGGCTAAACCCTGAGGCTCCTGCGGTGTCGCCTTCGTCCCCCATGCCCCCCTCTTCCGCGCCATGGGGGAACGGGGAGCTGGCTCCCCTCGCCCGCGCAGCGGGCGAGGGGCAGGGGGTGAGGGCAAAGTTAGACTCTTACGAGCGCGACTTTATCCGCGCCGTGTGCGGCGAACCCGTTGAACTATTTCCGCTGCGTGCCTTTGCTGATGTCGTGCGCCGCTACGAAATCCCCTTGCGCTATCCGCTGGAGTTTCTGGACGCAATGCGCATGGACCTGGAGCGCACGCGCTACGCAACCTTCGAAGAGCTCCAAACCTACACTTGGGGCAGCGCGTCGGTGGTGGGCGTCATGATGGGGTACATTCTCGGCGCGACCTCCCCTGAGGCGCTCCATCACGCTGCCGTGATGGGATTGGCGATGCAGATGACGAACTTCCTGCGGGATGTGGGCGAGGACTGGCGGCGCGGGCGGGTCTACTTACCACAAGATGAGCTGGCGCAATTCGGGATTAGTGAGTCGCAAATTCAGCAGGGCATAGTGAACGAACGCTGGCGGGTGTTTCTGCGTTTCCAGGTAGATCGCTGTCGCAAACTGTACGCGGAAGCGGAGCAGGGTGTCCGTTTGTTGCCGCGCGAGGTGCAGTACCCTGTGCTGCTGGGCAGTCGGCTCTACGCACGCATTTTGAACGCCATCGAGCGCAACGGCTACGATGTGTTTCGTCAACGGGCACACACCACTTACGCAGAGAAGGTGCAGGTGGCGATACGGACCTACTCCGAGTGGCGCCGAGTGTGGGTGGGCAGAGCGACTCCTCCGCTCCCTTCTCGATAATAATACCAATCGCCGTTTCAGACGCCGTGTTGCCCTCACCCCCTGCCCCCTCTCCCACCGCGTGGGAGAGGGGGAATTTGGCTCCCCTCTCCCGCGCTGCGGGAGAGGGGCTGGGGGTGAGGGAACAACGGCATTTGAAACCCCGATTGGCATAACACGCGCACCAACGCGGAGTTCACAGCGGTTGGCGCGGAGGGCGTACCAACCCCTCCGCGCTGTGTTCCTTAGCAGCCCTGCCCGAAGTTGAGCAACACCACCAGCAAGTCTTGGTCGTTCACTACGCCGTTGCCGTCCACATCAGCTGGGTTGTTGCCTGTCTGCCCGAAGTTGAGCAGCACCTGTAGCAGGTCTTGGTCATTCACGCACCCGTTGCCGTCCACATCGCCCGGCTGCGCAGGTTGAAACTCATACGCGCCGATGTCCACAACATTCTCGCGGACGCGCGGGTTTCCCGCAAGGTCAGTTGTCCAGTTCACCACACTTGTGTCGCCCGCGTTGCGGCAGGGTGAGCTTGCCCGCAAGCGAAAGTCGCCTGCGCCAGAATCCACAAACTGCGGATCCTGATAGATGTTGTTGCTGCCCAGCACAATACCAGAGCCTGCAGCGTTGACCGAGTTGTTGAAGAAGCAGTTGTAGTCGATGTTCGCAGTCGTGCCATCGTCACCGTAGTGGAAAATAGAAGCTGCTTGATGTCCTGCGAAAATGTTGTTGCGGATGTCGAGGTTCACCACATACGCCCAGATGGCGCTGCCACCCTGTTGCTGATTGTTGCGCACTGCTTGGTTCCCCACAAAGGTATTGTTGTAGATGTCCGCACCTGTGCCCTCGTAAATCCAGAGGGCGCCGCCGCTGGCATCAGGGAATCTACCACTGGCAGACGCGCTGTTGCCCACAAAAAGGTTATTCCGAATCTGTGCGTCCGCACTGTTGTAGATGAACACAGCGCCACCCGACGACTCGTAAGACGAGGTCGCGGAGTTGAAGGAAAAGATGTTATTCTCAATAATCGGTGCGCCTTCATACACGAAGATAGCGCCGCCGTTCGCCCCTTGCAGGTTGCCTGTCGCAAGCGCCGAATTGTTGCGGAACCAGTTATAACGGATGACGGGCGATCCAGAATACAGGTACAGACCGCCGCCATAGGCGTCCTCAAACTGTCTGGCAGGCGTGGCGCGCCCGTTCTGAACAATGAACCCCTCAATCAGCATTCTGTCTGAGGCATTGTGGTTGATGGTAATAGCAGTACCTGTGTTCTGCGCGTCAATAATGGTCTGGTACTGTCCGATGTCGCGAGCATCAGGGTTTGGACCCGTGCCTGCGTAGCCACCTTTCAACTCGATGTTGCGCGAGATGCTCAGGCGCTCGTTGTAGGTTCCCTGTGCCACGCGGATTTCGGAGTTAGCGGGCGCTGCGTTGATTGCTTGCTGAATGCTTCCGAAAGCGTTCGCCCAGCTGGAGCCGTTGCCCGTTGCTCCCGCACGCACATAGTACACTGGTTGCGCTATCGACGACGCGCTCAGCGTCAGCAAAAACAGCGCCACACAAACTCCTTTCGCAGCGCGGATTCTCAGCGTCGCTCGTGAATGCTTCATCTCGTCCTGCCTCCTGATACGATATAGATTGCACCCCATCAGAGACTGCTTAAGAATGCAAGCGGGCTTTCGTAGCGTCGGCGTCTCGCCGACGCCCCTGCGTGGCACGGGCTTCCAGCCCGTGCATGTGGCACGGACAGTCGTGTCCGTGCCACGTCGGCGCGGACGCCAACGCTACGGCTTGGACAAGACTGTCCAAGCCACGCTCTGCTTGGGCGAGACGCCCAAGCCACGAGTCGCTTGCGTTGGCGGGACGCCGACGCTACGCAGTACGACTTCTTAAACAGTCTCTGAGAGCAACCTTATTATAGCACGGGTTGGGGTAAGGTGTCAAGTTTTTAATGGCGAGATGTTTTTGAAAAACAAGGGATAAGTTTTGGAAGTTTCGGCGGTGGGTCGGAAGCCGTTAGGCTATAATATACGGGAGCCGATGGGGGAGAGAGGACGATGCGGAAGCCAACCTTACGCGACGTGGCGCAACGTGCCTACTGCTCTGTGAGCGCGGCATCGAACATCCTGCACGGGCGTGCGAACCTGTATAGCGCAGAGCTGGTGCAGCGCGTGCTGCAAGCAGCACAAGAGCTGGGCTACTCTCCCGCGCGAGCGTTGCGTGTCCCTACTGCCCAAAGAACCCACACGCTCGCGCTGGTGTTGGACTGGCATCATCCGCCGCCGACGCGCAACCCGTTTGCCCACCATGTGTTGGACGGAATCCTCACAACGCTGGAGCCGCGAGGCTACAGTCTCAAGCTTGTGATGACTTCGGCACTAAATTAGGATGTGCTATGGCGTCGTATGCGAGAAGACGCTCATGACGGCGCGCTGTTGTTGTCGCCCGAAATCGGCTCCCCACTGCTGGAGTGGCGCTTGCGTTGTTCCCTGCCTGCCGTTGTGGTCGGCGCGACCGTTCCTGCCGATTATGGGCTGCCCTGTGTGGATGTGGACAACGAGGCGGCGATGCGCGAGCTGACCCGCTGGGTAATCCAGCAGGGGCATCGAGCAGTTGGGTATGTGGGGGGCAACCCACGCCACTGGAGTGCGCAGCAGCGTGAACGCGCCTTTCGCCGCACGCTCGCCGAAATGGGGGTTCCCCTCCGCGAGGAGTGGGTACTGGAAGGAAGGTACTCCATCGATTCGGGCGTCGAAGCCGCGCGACAACTGTTGCAACTCCCCGAACTGCCCACCGTGGTCATCTGCGCGAACGACCTGATGGCGGTGGGACTGATTCAGGAGCTGCAGCTGCACGGCGTGCGTGTGCCGCAAGACCTTTCGGTGGCAGGCTTCGACGATGAGCCTCAGGTGCAGCAGCTCGGCTACGCGCTCACCTCGATACGCCACCCGATGCACGAGATAGGGCGCGCAGCAACTGAGCAACTGTTGCAGTGTCTCGAGCGAGGCGAGTGCCTATCTGCCGACGCGCTCTTATTACCTGGCTTGCTGATTGTGCGCAGCAGCGTGCGCCGTTTTAGTCCAGTCGGATTGGCTTGAAAAACCACCAACTGGCAAGGTCACGCTGGTCAGCGTAGTGGGGGGAGGTAGGGTCTTCGCTTTGTCCGGGCGGTAGCACGGTCTCGCCGAAGAACCGCGTCCCCAGCTGGATAATCTGGATGTACGAGCCGCGATCGGTGTAAGGCGTGCCGGGCAGCGCGTCGCCCCAGTTCATGCGGGGCGCGCTGTAGCGCCATAGGCTCATCGAGTCGCCGTACCGACGCTTCATCTGTGTCAGTGCGTCTGCCAGCGCCACTGTCAGAATCTCTTCAGGCTTCTTGCCGTTGAAATAGTCGTGCTGGCGCGGTACGGGTGCTTGCTTGCCCAGCAGCGTGTACGCGATGTAGCTGGGCTGAATGGCGAGGCGGAACAGGTCGGGGCTGAAGAAGTTGCCAAGGTCGTCTGCGAAGACGCGCGTGCGCGTGGCATCGAGCCAGGCATCCCAAAGGGCTTTGGCGGCGCTGCCCTCGCGCTCATAGCAGTCCCATGCCTCCAGCAGGCGCACCGCGGCGCGCAACTCGTCGTTGAACGCCCGCTCGTTGCGTTTCACAACGCGAAGCATCAACGGCAGTAGCTTGCCCGCGTCCTCGTCGTACTCAGCGATGTCACGGATGTAGGCTTTCAGGTCGTCGATGGTCAGGCGCGGCTTACTGCGCAACAACTCGTTCAGCCGATACACGCGGAAAATCATTCCCCACACGGGCGTGTCGGCGTTCTCCCACCAGACGGCGGCTTTGTTATTCCAGTTCGCAATGTAGCCCTGCTTGGGGTTGATCACGCGCGGCATCTCGGAGAACGGGATGGTTCCCTTCCAGTCGTACTCGCCCGTGCCCAGAGCGGGCAAGCGCGGATCAACGCCATCGGCGCGAATAGGGACGCGCCCACAATAGAAGTAGGCGATATCGCCCGTGCGCGTCGCGCAGAAAGCGTTGAATGAGGCGGGAATGTGCGCAGCTGCACGCTCGAACTCCGCTACCGTGCGTGCTGAGAGGAAACCGTAATACGCTTTGAACGCCTCTAACTCATTATTCCAGTAGCTGAGCTGGAGCGCCACAGCGACTGCGTTGCGCGTATCCATCGCCACTACAGGTCCGTACACACTGCGATACACTGTCAGCTCGACCGGATCGCCCCCTTTGACGCGGATGGTCTCTGTGCGCTTCTCCAGATTGCGCCAAGTGCCCTTATACCAGTAGCGTTCGGGGTTTTGAGGATCCAGTTTGAGGATAAAAGCGTCCACAAGGTCTGCCACGCCCGATGTGAAAGTCCACGCGATGTGTTCGGTCGCGCCGATGAGTACGCCTGGCACGCCGGGGAAGGTCATCCCCCGTGCGTTGAAGCCCGCGCCGCGCAGGTGAATCTCCGCGGCAATATGCGGCACGCTAAACCCCATCTGCGGCGCACCGACCAGAATCGGCATGCCCGTCGCCGATTTCTGCGGGCTGAGCAGGATTGCATAGCTGCCGAAACCCGTGTACAGACCGTGCGCCTGTGCAAACTCGATTTGTGCCTGCCCCGTAGCAAGGCGCAGGGCGGGCAGCAGCACATTCAACCCGATTTCGGGCAAGAGCTGCAGATGCTGGCGCATCAGTTTCAAGGTTTCGCGCGGGTCGCGCCGATGTGCCTTGCGCGTATCCTCTTCTGGGGGCACCGTTGTGGGGGAGGTGGGGTCTTGGAGCCACAGTAGATCATTTGCCCATACGGGGGCAAGGTCTTTGTTGCGTGCCTTGAGCAGTTGGTAGAAGGCGTAGTTGCGCAGGTCGCCTGCCGACATCACTCCGCCGAAGCGTCGCAACATCATCACTCCGATTGCGACCGTGTCTGTGGGGCGCCATGGGCGCGGCTCAATGCCGTATTCGGCATACTGCTTAGGCAACTTGCCTGTGCGTTGTGCTGTTTGTATCCACGCACTGACCCCTGCTGCGAAGGCGTCCAGCGCCTCGCGCAGTTCACTGGGCAGGCGATCGATCTGTTTTTGCAGTTCGGCATCGGTGTAGCCCTCGATACGAGCTGCCTTGTCTTGCTCCAGTGCGCGGCTGCCCATCAACTCTGCCATCTCGCCCCGCGCCTGCCGACGGTACAGTTCCATCTGCCAAAGCCGATCCTGCGCAATCGCATAGCCGTTGCCGTACAGCAGACCATACAGCGTCGTTGCCTGCACGGTGGGTACGCCATAGCTGTCGCGCGTAATGCGAACCGTATCGCCGCGTACCGAGAGTTCAACAGGCTGCGATTGCGCCCAGCTCGTCAAGCAAACCCATGCAGTTGCAACAGATAATAATGTCGTCCGTATTGTCATATGAAACCTCCTTGTATGCCAACGCTTCATCGTGCGCGGGCTACAAGCCCATGCCCCAGTCGCGTCGGCTCTCGGCAGTACACGGTACGAGGGCGTGGACGCCATTCACCGACGACGGCAGGATGCCGTCGCACTGTAGTGTCGACGAGACGCCGACAATTGCTCGGTACGATGGCGTCCACGCCATCGACTGACGACGGCAAAATGCTGTCATACTGTGCGTCTTGCCGACGCGACGGTAGCACGGACAATCTTGTCCGTGCCGTGCTTGGACACGACTGTCCAAGCCACCTGTGGCACGGACAATCTTGTCCGTGCCGTGCTTGGACACGACTGTCCAAGCCGCGCAGGGGCGTCGGCGAGACGCCGACGCTACGCGGCAAGATTTCTTGAGCAGTCTCTAACGGCACGACTTAGTTCCGCAACGGTTTGCCCGTCTCCAGCATGTGGCGCATGCGATCCCAAGTTTTGGGCTGCTGTGCCAAGTAGCCCACGACTTGAATTTCCAGCTGGTAGAAGTAGGACAGGGGCATCTCGGTCGGCTGGCTGAGGTCGCCGCCTGCCAGCACATACGCGATTTGCGAGGCGACGGTGAAGTCATGCTCGGTGATGAAGTTGCCTCGCTTCAGGTTGTGCAGCTCAATCAGCAGGCGGGTCAGCACCTGATTGCCGTAAGCCATCACCTTTGGCTCCTCAGGGGGTGTGTAGCCCTGCTTGGCAAGGCGCAAGACCTCCTGTTTCGCCAGCCACAAGATGCGGTCAGGATTGACCGAGATAGTGTCG
>JANXCK010000180.1 GCA_025060055.1 Fimbriimonadales bacterium
GGGTAGAACGCCCGCAGCGACATGTCGGGTTCCTTCGCACGGTAGGTCGTCGGTGGGTAGGTCGGCACCTCCGTTGTAATAGGACGCTCCTCCGCCAGCCACTTCTTGCGCCCGCCGTCCATGATGCGCACATCCTCGTGCCCGTAGATTTTCAACACCCAGAAAGCATACGCTGCAAACCAGTTGTTGTTATCGCCATACAGAACAATCCGATGTGTGTCGCTGATGCCCAGCGCGCCCAGCGTCGCCTCCAGCTGCTCTCTGGATGGGATGTCGCGACGGACAGGGTCTTGCAGGTGTCGCTGCCAGTCCAGCCCTATCGCGCCCGGAATGTGTCCCTGCTTATATGCTGTGGTATCCACATCGACCTCGACAATCCGAATGTTCGGGTCGTGCAGATGCTCCTGTACCCATTCGGTAGAAACCAGCACATTACTCATACATCTACCTCCCCGATAGGAGTATACTCGACCCTGTGGGGTATACTCGCGCCATGCCCGACGGCTTTACTTATCGGGATGCAGGCGTAGACATCGACGCGATGAACCGTGCGCTGGAGTCGATCAAAGAGAGCGTCCACCGCACTTTCACGCCTGCTGTGTTGTCGCAACTGGGTTCATTCGGCGGGATGATGGCGCTCGATGTGAGCGGGTATCGGCAGCCTGTGCTGGTGGCGAGCATTGACGGGGTGGGCACGAAGGTGCGCGTTGCGCGGATGATGAACCAGTATCGGGTGTTGGGGCATGACCTCGTGGCGCACGGCGTGAATGACCTGCTTGTGCAGGCAGCCAAGCCGCTGTTCTTTCTGGACTACTTGGCGATGTCGAAGCTGGAACCGTATGTGTTGCAGGAGGTAGTGGAGGGCGCGTCGGAACTGTGCCAGCAGTTGGGGATTGTGCTGTTGGGGGGCGAGACGGCGGAGATGCCCGATGTGTATATGCCTGGTGAGGTGGATGTGGCGGGCTGTATCGTGGGGCTTGCCGAGTTCCAGCAGATTCCCACGCCCAGTCGCGTGCAGGTCGGTGACGCCGTGATTGGTATCGCCTCCAACGGCTTGCACACCAACGGCTATACGCTGGCGCGGCGCGTGCTGTTCGAGATAGCCAACCTGCGCCTCGACGAGTACCTGGAAGATGTCGGGATGACCTTAGGCGAGGCGTTGCTGCAGCCCCACCGCCCTTACTTGAACGCTGTGCTGCCCCTCTTAGAGGGGGATGTGGTGCATGGCATGGCACATATCACAGGCGGCGGGTTCTACGATAACATTCCGCGCGCGTTGCCCAGCGATATGCGGGCTGTAATCGACCGCCGCAGCTGGGAGACACCACCGCTGTTCACGCTCATCCAGCAGCTGGGGAATGTGCCCGATGCAGAGATGTACCGCGCGTTCAACATGGGCATCGGCTTTGTGCTGATTGTGGCGCGCGAGCGGGCACAGGATGTGCTGACCAGCCTGCAAATTTCGGGCGAGCAGGCGTGGCTGATTGGCGAGATCCAGCGCGGCTCGCGCGAAACGCAGGTGATATAGGGTAAAATTGACTATCCTGCCGTGTGCGTGACGCCCGCGGTGGATCGAACCGTCGCCTGTTGTGGCAGGGAGTGACGGCTTGGCTGAGTGGCAGCGTCGCGCCAGCGACGAATCGCGAGGCATGCCGAACCTCCCAAAAAGGAACCGTGGGGTTCGCAACCCCAACGGCGCACGGCACGGCGGGGTAGGGTTTGCTATGAACCGCGCCCTGCAACGCACGCTCTTGGGGCACCTGTTCATCCTGCCATGGTTGGCAGGATTTATGCTGTTCACGCTTTACCCCATCCTCGCGACGCTGTACTTCAGCTTCACAGACTACAACGTGCTGGGCACGCCGCGCTGGGTGGGACTGCAGAACTATCAGAGCCTGCTTGCCGACCGCGACTACTTCTGGAAATCGGTAGGCAACACGCTGTTTATCATGATTGAAGTGCCCCTCAGCATCATTTTGGGGATTGGGCTGGCGTTGCTTTTGAACCTTCCACTGCGCGGGCAAGCGGCGTACCGTGCGCTTTTCTACTTGCCTTCGGTAGTGCCTGCAGTAGCGACGGCGTTCCTGTGGGTATGGGTGCTGAACCCTCAGAACGGTTTAGCGGCGCCCGTGAACACAGGACTGAACCAACTCGGCTTGCCCGCCATCAACTGGTTCACAGACCCCGCGACCTCCAAATGGGGCTTTATCGTGATGGACTTGTGGGCAATCGGCGGGGTGATGGTGATTTACTTGGCGGCGTTGCAGGGCGTGCCCGTGCATCTGTACGAAGCAGCGCGCCTCGACGGCGCGCACAGCTGGCAACTGATTCGACACATCACCCTGCCCCAAATCGCGCCCGTGATTCAGTATATGCTGATTATTGGCATTATCGGCGCGTTCCAGTATTTCACACAGACCTATGTCGCGACGCGCGGCGGTCCTGAAAACAGCACGATGTTCTACGCGCTGTATCTGTTTCAGAACGCGTTCGAGTTCTTTCGATTCGGACACGCCTGCGCGATGGCGTGGATACTGTTTTTGATTACACTGCTGGCGACCTACGGTGTGTGGCGGGTCTCGCTCAGCAAGGCGTTTCAGGAAGGCTAATACCAATCGGGGTCTCAAATAGCACAGTCGTCGGCGCGGACGCCGACGCTACGTGGAGCGCGTGCGTCGCGTCAGCGTCCCGCTGACGATCTGCGTCGCCTGATACCCTGATTGGTATGACTCATCATCGCGAGAAACTCGTGGAAGAACGGGCGACTGTCCCACGGACCAGGCGCGGATTCGGGGTGATACTGCAGGGTCATCACCTTCAGGTCGCGGTGGCGCACGCCCTCAACGGTGTTGTCGTTCAGGTTGATGTGGGTCAGTTCCAGCCCTGTGCCCGCTAAGCTATCCAAGTCCACTGCGTAGCCGTGATTTTGCGCCGTGATGTCCACGCGCCCTGTAAGCAGGTTCTTCACAGGGTGGTTGCCCCCGCGGTGCCCGAACTTGAGCTTGTAAGTGCGTGCGCCCAGCGCCAGCGCGACCAGCTGATTGCCCAAGCAGATGCCCGCAATCGGAACCTTGCCCAGTAGTTGGCGCACAGTCTCAATAATCGGCTGCAGGCGGGCAGGGTCGCCCGGACCAGGCGAGAGGAGCACGCCGTCAGGCTGGTATGCCAGTACCTGCTCTGCAGGTGTTGTGGCGGGCACCACGATAGAGCGCACGCCTAAGCTCGCCAATCGGCGCGGAATGTTCCACTTCACACCGCAATCCAGCACCACCACACGCTTGCGATAGCGGTCATCGGGTGCATCAAGGGGTTCGATGCCGTCGTAGCCCCACTTGTAGGGTTGGGGCGTAGTGACGCGGTACACGAAATCTTCCTCGTCATAGCGCGGGGCGGTCTGCAAACGGTGGAACGCTTCTTCAGGCGTCTCGTGCGTAGTAATGGTCGCCATCATCACGCCGTGATAGCGCACGCGCAGCGTCACGGCGCGGGTGTCCACGCCGCTGATACCCACCACGCCCCGCGCCGCCAAGTAGTCGTGCAACGCGCTCCGCGCACGCCAGTTGGAAGGTGTCTCGCACGCCTCGCGCACGACAAAGCCCGCCACCTGCGCCTGACACGACTCGTCGTCCGCGTCATTCACGCCGTAGTTGCCAATCAGCGGGTAGGTCATCAGCACAATTTGCCCCGCGTATGAGGGGTCGGTCAGAATCTCCTGATAGCCCGTCATGCTGGTGGTGAACACCAGCTCGCCGGTGGTGTGTCCTGTAGCGCCGAGCGGCTCGCCCG
>JANXCK010000183.1 GCA_025060055.1 Fimbriimonadales bacterium
GCCGCATATTTGATACTGCTGGCACAGAGTGCGCCACTCCTGTACCATACTGGGCGGGTCTTCCAGTAAGGTGAACACAGTGGTCAGAGTCTGCAGATATTGCTCAGCGTTCGCTGGGGACAGTCCTAATCCGTTCTGCGCCTTAGGGCGCTTGGCAACCACATAAGTGCCTCAAAGGTAAATCGTCCCTTTTCTGCGGGGCGGGTTCTGAACCCGCCCCTACCCAAAACGCCCTGTAGGGGCGCGTTCTCAACGCGCCCGAAACAGGACGATTTCATATTTGAGGGACTCAACGGACGCGCCCAGCGTCGCGTCGGCGCACGCGCCGACGATGGCGCCACTTGTGCCGCCCGTGATGGAAACGCTCCCTTGCTTGGTTTGTGGTATACTTCCCCCGTGCAAACGGGAGGCAACGATGGCAGAGATTCTGGCAGCGCAACTGGTGCGCGACATCCCGAACTTCCCAGAGCCGGGGATTATCTTTAAGGACATTACCCCCGTACTGAAGCATCCGCAGGCACTGAGGGAAGTGATTGACCTGATGACGGAGCATACACGCCAACTCCAACCGAATGTGATTGCGGGTATCGAATCGCGCGGGTTCGTGTTCGGGCTACCGATAGCCATCAACTTAGGGCTGGGATTTGTGCCAATTCGCAAGTTAGGCAAACTACCGGGTGAGAAAATCAGCGAGGAGTACGCGCTGGAGTACGGTACAAACACCGTCGAGATGCACACCGACGCCGTCGAGCCGGGGCAGCGCGTGGTGGTCGTGGACGACTTGCTGGCGACAGGTGGCACGGCAAGCGCGGCAGCGCGGCTTATCGAGCGGCTCGGCGGAGTGGTGGCAGGGTTCGTGTTTCTGATCGAGCTGACCTTCTTGGACGGGCGCAAGCACCTGCGCGGCTACGATGTCTACTCGCTGATTGAATACTAAACGGCGATGACAGTACGCGAGCGACTGGAGCAGCTGGAGTATCAGATTCTTGCGCCTTATGCGACCAAGAGTGCGGACTCGCGCGGTCGCCCCATCCCCGAGCCGCCCGACCCCGTGCGCACAGCGTTCCAGCGCGACCGCGACCGCATCGTGCATAGCAAAGCCTTCCGACGCCTCAAACACAAAACCCAAGTGTTCTTAGACCCGAACGAAGACCATTACCGCACGCGCCTCACCCACACTTTGGAGGTGGCGCAGATTGCCCGCACCATCAGCCGCGCCTTGCGCCTGAATGAAGACCTCACCGAAGCGATTGCGCTGGCACACGACCTGGGACATCCCCCGTTTGGACACACGGGCGAAGAGGCACTGGACGCCATCTTCCAGCGGTATGTGCCCACTGCGCGGTTCCGCCACTATGAGCAGAGCCTGCGCGTGGTGGACTGCATCGAGAAAGACGGGCGAGGGCTGAACCTCACGCACGAGGTGCGCGAAGGTATTGTTGGGCATTCCAAAGGACGCGCCGACCTCACTACACACGAAGCGCAGAAAACCGTTCACCTGGAAGCCGCTGTGGTGCGCATCGCCGACCGCATCGCCTACCTCAATCACGACCTCGACGACGGCATCCGCGCAGGGCTGCTGCACCCCAGCGACCTGCCCCGCGATCTCGTGGAGTTTCTGGGCGCGACGCACAGCGAACGCATCGCTCGCATGGTAATCGATGTCGTCGAGCAAAGCGATGGCAAGCCCGTCGTGCAGATGAGCCAGCCAATGCTGGATGCCGTGAACCGCATGAAGGAGTTTATGTTCGAGAACCTGTATCATCACCCTGAGGTGCGCCGCGAGCGTGAGAAGATGACGCACATCATTCACCAGATGTTCGAGTACTACTTTGAGAACCCGCATGAAATGTCCGAGAAGTTCCGTCCACAAGAGGACACGGTCGAGGCGCGCGCGCAAGCGGTCTGCGACTACATCGCGGGCATGACCGACCGCTATGCACTCGCCAAGTATGAGCAACTCTTCCTACCGCGCAACTGGGGAGGGAGCGTGCCATGAGGCTTCGCTGTCGCCGCTGCAACGCCCCCATTGGGCTGGACGATTTTGTTTATATCGCGTACCACGCCCACACACTGGGAGCCAACCGCGTGGAGGTGCATTTCCAGTGTGGTCGCTGCGGACATCGGGGCGAGCGGATGCTGCGCCAAGCCGACTGGGACGAACTGATGCTCAGCTACCTCGAAAATGACGAGCGCAGTGTGGAAGAGTGGATGGCGACTGAGCAGCTGGGTCCGATCACGGCGGAAGAGATTCGCGCAGTGCGCCGTGCCCTGCGCTCCGAGAACCTGCTGGAGAGCCTACGCGCATGGGAACGCGCCCGCAACGAAGAGCAGCTTGAATAGCGGACGGCACGGACATTCCTGCCCATGCCACGCGCCCGCGAGACGCCGATGCCACAGGTGTAGCGTTAGCATCCTCACCAACGAATTGCTAACAAGGTGCGGAGGCTGAAACAGCCTCCGAAACCCGAAGCAGGAATTGCCCTCCGACGAATCGTATCTATACTGCAGGAGGCGAGAGCGTGGATGAACCCATCAAGCGTTCGGACGCAGTGGAGAAGGAATACACGCAGGCGGTTATCTACGGTATCGTGGGGCTGGTAGCGCTGGCGCTCACTTTCCTGTTCTGGCGGTACGGCGGGATGTTCTACTCGTTCTCGTGGGGGTTCGGGCTTGTTTGGCTCGGCTCTTGGGGGTATGCGGCGTGGTCTTACTACAAAACGCTCAGAGTGCCCGCCCATCCTGTGGAATGCCCGTTCTGCCACAAGGCGACGATTCTGGTCGCGCCACCGCAGATGGACTTCACTTGCGAACACTGCCTCAAGCGTGTGCCTATTGAAGACGGGCGCGTGCTGGAAGTGATTGCTGTCAAGTGCCCCCACTGCGGTTCGATGGAGCAGGTCTCAGTGAAAGCGGCCGCTGCGATTTGCGAGCAGTGCGGGCGCGAGTTCCCCGTTCGCGCCACAGGGCGCGTGCCCGCAGGGATGCCCCTGCCCCAAGATGACCCGACACCCTACGAACTGGTGCTGTTGGGCGTCGAGCGGCGCAAGGAGGAACAAGCGATTCTGGCGTTGGGGAAGCTGTTGGATTTGAACCGCGCCGATGTGAAGAAGCTGCTCGAAACCGTGCCGTTGACGCTACTGACGAACCTGCCGCGGCGCAAGGCAGAGAGCTACGTGCGCGATTTGAGCGAGCAGGGCGTTTTAGTGGAGGCGCGGCGAATCGAAGACCCGAACCGCGTGCCCACCCCGTGGGGTTAGCGCAGCCGAAGCGTGATTTGCGTGACGCTGCACTGCGCCCACTCGACACGCTTCGGGTCAGGCTTGAGTTGTGCCCCGCGCGGCTGTATGACTTGCCAGCGCGTGGCGCCGTAGGGCAAAAACAGGTAGGCGTTGGCGAACGGGAGTCGCGCCTGCAGGGTCTCAGGCTCGGTGAGGCTTTCGCGCGCGCCGCGCAGGAAATCGTCTGGCTCCACGCCCCCCGCGCACAGCATCGCCCTGCCCAACCGCGCGCTGCCATATACTCGGTCAATATACAGCGCAAGCGCGAGGTACTCCTCGAAGCCGTCGCGTCGGCGCGAGCGCCAACGCGATAGGCTCAGCCCCTCGCGTGCAATCCGTTCCACCAACGGCTCCACAGCGCGACGCCGATACGCCTCCAACGCACTCAGCGGCGCGCCCATCAGGAACTCGTCGGCGTCTGCGCTGCTTCGGGCACGCTCAACTAAGTGGTGCGCGAACCACCGCTCGCCCAAGTCGCCGTTTGCCCACGGCTCTGGCTCGGTGTACGAGTTAATCGGTGGGATAATCCAGTGCCCGTACTCGTGCGTGAGTTCGCGCAGCCACTCGTGCGGTGGCACGCGCTCGGTGAGGTCGTACAAATAAATTAGATTCTGTTGCTGTTCCGCGCCTGCTTTACCTTCGGTCATCAGGAACACGCGCAGCAGGCGGTTGTAGCGCAGTGCGTGGTCTAAGCCCAGCTTGGTGCGGGCAAGATCGTAGCAGTGCAGCAGCAGTCGGCACGCACGCTCGGCATACGGGTAAAGCGTCTGCCGCTGCGCGTAAATCTCCAGCAGCGTGGTGGGTGTGTCCGCCTCCAAAACGCCCTGCACGCGATAGGCAAACGCCGCTCGGTGCAGCGGGTCTTCCACAGGCGTCGCCAGCGGCTGCGGCGAGCCGACGACACGGTAGCGCATGGCAGCAGTAAAGTATAGCCGATTTCCAGCTCTTGCGCGCTCTAATACCAATCGGCGTTTCAAGTGGCGCCATCGTCGGCGCGACGCCGACGCGACGCAGGGCGCGTCCGTAGCGTCAGCGTCCCGCTGACGACTGAGTCGCTTGAAACCCCAACTGGTGTTATACCAATCGGGGTTTCAAGCGTCGTTACGCCCTCACCCTCAGCCTCTCGCCCGCGACGCGGGCGAGGGGCGCCGTCAGGAGGTAGGGGCGAGGTCACCTCGCCCCTACGCTCCCCCCCTCGCCCACGCAGTGGATGAGGGGACAAGGGGGTCAGGGTAACACGGCGTCTGAAACGGCGGTTGGCATAACCGCGTTGAGGAGCAACCCGACACTGGTGCAGTAGGCGAAGTACCACGCGCCCAACTTCGCCAGCCCTTTCCAGCCAATCAGCAACCTCAGCACAGCGGCTTCGGGGAGCGAGGCAAGCGTGGTCGCCATCATCAGCGCAACAAGCGTGCCCAACGGCAAGCCCGCCTCGGCTAACGGCAACAGAATCGGCAGCGCGACGGCAGCGTTCACATCCAGCGGCAGCCCCAGCAGCACGGCAGCCACAGGCGACCACCAGGCGTGCCCAATCTGCAACATCACCTCCACAGGGCGCAAGTTGTAGTTCACCAGCACAGCAGCCAGCGCTGCGCCCACCAGCAACGCCACGCTGAGGCGACGCAGCAGCGTAAGCGCCTCATATGCGCTCTCGACCAGCGCACGCAGCAGGGGACGACGCCCCTCCGCAAAGACCTGCATCCGCGGCGCGTTGCACAGCGCGCACGGCTCCAGCCCAAACTTGTGCGCATAGCGTCCTGTAATCATCGCAGCGCCCAAGCCGAGTGTAAGGTAAAGCAGGGCGCCCTGCCAGCCCAACACAAGCAACACCACCACAATCGCAAACTCGTTCACAGCAGGCGCCGCGAACAGAAACGCCCCCGCCGACTGACGCGACGCGCCCGCGTGCAGCAGCGAGGCATACAGCGGCGTCACGCTGCACGAGCAAACAGGTGTGAACACGCCCAGCAGTGCGCCCGCTACCGTGCCTTTCCAGTCCGAGCGTCCCACGCTGCGCCGTAGCCACTTCACGCCCACCAGCCGCCGCGCAAAGCCCAGCACCGTCGTGGTGAGAACCAGCAGGATAGCCATCTTCACAAAGTCGTAAATCCAGTACTCCAGAAATGCCGTGAGGGGGTGTTCTGGCAGCCACTGCGTCAGCACGCGCCCCACCCACTTCGAGAGCGCCGTAATCGGGGCAAACGGGTCAATCAGGTAGGGGGGTAGCTCCAACTCCATTCCGAACCTCCTTAGAGACTGTTTGAGAGTGTGGGATTGTACCACAACGCCTTTGCGCAAAGCGCATCTGTGAGGGGGTTTCGGGCAGCGAGAGGCTGAGGTGGAACGCACCACAGCCTCGCCGCACGGAGGGAGAACAGACGACACTGTTGTAAATGATTGGCGTCGCGGAAGTCAAGGGGCATGCCCGCCCAAGTTCTCAAAGGTTTACATTCTGCCTGTGAGAGACTGTTCAAGAAATAGACGGCTGAAGCCGTTCCTGTGCAGACGAAGCCCGCCTTCGCGGGCTAAAAGCCGACGCAGGTCGGCTTGGTTTGCACAGCAGCGGCTTTAGCCGTTGGGGGTATGCGCTATTTCTTAAACAGTCTCTGAGAGACTGTTTAAGACTGAAGCCGTTCCTGTGCAGACGAAGCCGACCTCTATCGGCTGGATAGCCCGCGTAGGCGGGCTTGGTTTGCACAACAACCGCTTTAGCCGTCTATTTCTTAAACAGTCTCTGAGAGCGTGTAGGGGAAGTAACACTTCAAGAATCCTTTGCGACTGAACTCGCTCCCATGCAAACGAAGCCCTGCCTGCGCAGGGCTAAGCAACCCCGCGTCGGCGGGGTTTCGTCTGTGTGGGGGCGACTTCAGTCACGTGGGCGAGAGCGCTAAAAGTGACTTGCAGTACACGCTCTGAGATTGTCCCCATAGGGGCAGATTGGGAACGCGCCCCCACGGGGCGTTTTGGGTAGGGGTAGGTTCTGAACCCGCCTCGCAGAGAAGAGAGTATTTGCCCGATAGCGGGACGGGGGCGATTGGCACTTCGTATTGCCTTCGCAATTAGGGTATACTACGGCGCGGAGGAAAACGGAGCATGCCGATTCTGGGATACATGGGTACGCAGGAGTGGATGATTCTCCTGATTATCGTGCTGGTGCTGTTTGGCGCGTCGCGCCTGCCCGCGCTGGCGCGATCGATCGGGGAAGCCTTGACGGAGTTCCGCCGCGCGACGCGTACCGATGATGAGGCGGAACAGGCGCAGAAGTGAAAGCACGCGGTCAGGTCAGCAAGCTGCGCGGAGTGCCACGCACCGAGACGCCACTGGCGGTTCCTGCCCTGCCCACGCTGATTGGCTGGCAGGGTATTCGCCTCAATACACCCCCTGATTGGTTCCTCAAGGGCTATTCGGGCAACTGGCGTGAGGGCGTTCTGCAAATCGGCTCGCCCCAGAGCGCCGAAATCGACCTCAAGTGGAGTCGCGTCCGCCGCAAGACTGACCTGCAC